>JAZDPB010000045.1:0-2824 GCA_043797985.1 Chloroflexota bacterium | reverse complement strand
ACCATTCTCTTCCCCGACGAGTATTAAACCATCGGCCCTGGCACTTAACCCAGAGCTAAGTGCCAGGGTTCAGTTCCACACTCAAATTCAAAGGGCTGACCATGCCCGGAAAGGAGGAATAATTGTGCCTAAAGATGTTGTTGTCGAGCAGGAAACGATTGAGGTAAACGGGAACAAGTTTACTGTAACCCATATTCCCACGGCAACATCCGGGAGCTGGTTTGTGGTCCATGATGCCTTCGAGATGTGGGCTGCGGTAGCAATTGACCTGGATGGGACGGTAGTCGGTTGGCGAAACCCGCCTGACGAATCTTCCCGGCCAGCGATAGAAAAGGCCGTCAGGGAAGCCTTTGACATACCGGAGCCAGTGACCGAGGAAGAAACAGACGGCCAGTAAATAAACCTAGAAGGAGCAGAGAAGATAGTGAATTCAGTAACTAGAGATACTTTTGCGACCGAAAAACGGGTTGAATTCAAAGTGACCCTTGTCGGATACGGGCACAGTGTTCAGGAAGCCTGGGAAGACGCCATTGAAAGCTTCCAGAATGACCCGGGCGCGCCGGATGACGAGGAATACAGGGTGACCGAAGAATAAAACACCTTAAGGAGGCGAATCATTGACAACTGAAAAGCAGATTGAGAAGGGCATCTCGGAAATAGTGGGTGCTCTTACAGACCCTATTCTTGTGTTTCCGGGCGGTTGGGGCGATACCCTTCCCGATTGGCTTAAGACCGCCATTACCCTAGAAAGAATGATTGGAAACATGAAAACGCTGAAAGGTGAGGAGCCGACCGCCACCGATGCTGAAGCCTGCGCCTATCTGATGACGGTTTCCCTAACTCAGCCCATGGACAGCGACTGGACCCAAATATACCTATATGTCGCTGGCCAGACTTACAAGCACTGGGGTAAGGGTGAAATGCCGGCTGATATTGTTGTAGACTCAATTAGCGACTATCAGGTCGGCGAGCTGAACCGCCTGAAAGCATGGCTGTATCGGCAGCGCATCAAAGCCAGGGTAGAGAAGGACAGAGCAAAGCGGAGCCAGAAAAGGGAAGATGTCGAAGCTCAACGGGAAGTAAAGCAGCCAGCGCTATTTGAGTTCTAACCAATTGGCTTACGAATTTAAGGGGCTTGGGGTAGATTCCCAAGCCCCTTTTTTGGCTCCTACGCAACCATTGGCCTTCTAATCTGTAAGTGCCTTTACCAGCGCTTCCTTGATGTCTACATAGTAAAGAATGCCTACCTTGCTTGGCTTGCCATGTCATCTGACAAATCGTTCAATTGCCTTCTTGCCGATATGGGAATAAGGAGGACAGTTGCACCCTTTTCAACCGCAAGTTCTGCTATACCAGTGGCATTATATATAGGGTCGATACCGCCACCTAAGTTTAGTCCTCCAACTATAATTAGTCCCCCTTTAAGGCTTTTCTTGAGCAAGGCGCTACAGGATGCAAGGACCACGGGTACGCCGAGGGATGCCCCGCTATGAGCAGCATCAAATGCTAAAAGTTGAATGGTCAGCTCATGTTGATTTGGATCTCGGTCCCCAATCAAATGTTTCGCCCGGGCAGTTAAGTTTTTCTCGCCACATTTAACACTTTCGCGGAAGGGACCAAGTGCTGGTATGTTTACTATTCTCACACCTGAGCCTGGACTTTCATTAACCTCAATTTGGTAAAGACCTGGATTCTCATCTTGACCACCATATCCGCTCGGCTACGGCTAGGGTCAAGATAATGTCGTGGAGTATGTTCTCGCTGTCCTGTGCCCTTACCTTGTCCTTGAAGCGTGAAGCTAAATTATAGTAGGTAAGCCATTCGCCCTCTAAGTGGTCGTAGCCGTTACTCTTGACCGGAACTTGCTTTCGCCATCGCCCTGAACTAGACTTACTGTAATTTGGCGGGGTTGTGTGCTTTGGGTTTGACGGCTCGCCTGCTGTCCACACCATTGACACACGCCCTGCCCTGTTTCCACTGTCCAGACCTTACCGCACTTGCTACAATGCCCTTGAGGTTGCCTGTGGTCGCCGTCTGGTGCTGGCGGTGCCATTACGCTTGAACTCATACTTACCCCCTTTCGTTGCCCTGAAAGTGGGGCAAGTGTTCAGGTCGGCTTTGTATTCAGTTTTTAAGGTGCTTTTGGTTTTCCAGCTTCATTGTCCAACAAAAGGCTCAAAAGGTTAACGAGATAACCTAGCTGGTATGTCGGTAATCACCGAGTTGTGGGCAGATGAGTTTGGCAAAAAACAGACAGCCCTCTCTGCCGATAGTAGAGGACTGTCTGTAAAATGGCAGTTCCTACACAGGTCGGTTTTGTGAGTCTTGCGAAACTCCTATATTTATTTGCCTAGAATCACTGCCCTTCCATGGTAACAGTCAGAGTGCCTCTCTCGTGTGCTTGAAGAATAATTCGGCATTGATAACGATGTTGAAGAATAACTGCTGCAACTGGGAGCTGTTCCCATGACCTTGGGCAGGTCAGAGGAGACATCGAGTGGACGAATTTCAGCCACAAATAGCCAGAGCGAAGACGAGATTTCCCACAAGCAAGGCAACTAGAAAACCGGCCAGAATGAAGGCAATAAAAGGTAATTCGGGTGTAACCCAAACGTAGTTTCCCCATTTTCCCGCTTTTCGGTAGCTTTCAAGATGCTTAATTATCTCATCGTTTATTTCCACCCCTCTAAAGGCAGGCGCTCTTCCTAGTTCACCGTTCTTATCTGGGCATGGATAAACAAGCCTAACGTGTTTTCTCTTCGCAAGCTGTGCAATCGGTATCTGATAACTGATAAATGCCAAACCAAGTTGCTGCCAGAATCCG
>JAZDPB010000037.1:0-4571 GCA_043797985.1 Chloroflexota bacterium | reverse complement strand
TTAGTCATATTTGCTTTGAGATTGGGTAATGCTTGGTTTAGCAGGTCCTTAGCTTTCAAGGCACCGAACATCCGGATTAATGTCTCCAGAACGTCATCCTGGCTCCAGACCTGTTTATTCGGCGGATAGGTTTCGATCTTGGTACGAAATTGGAGACCGAGCAGGCTGCCCACCACCTGGGGCCTCACGCTGCTGCCATTCCTCCCGAAGCCCAGAAGCCAGGAAGACACTGATTTCCTTTCCAGATCCCAGGAGAGGTCAGCCAGGAACTCGTCGGAAAGGCGTAATGGCTCCCTGAAGAATGGTACGTTCCAGCTGGTGTGGGTGCCGTCCTTGGCCACGAGCTCAAAACTGTCCAGCCTGTTATCCAGGATCGCCTGCAAAAACTCCAGCGGCAATATCAGTTTCTCGGCCTTGCCGATAGGGCCGACCAGATTGACAGAAGGTGAACGGTTAACATTATAGATGGCTAATCCGACGGCCAGATATGGTTGGATAGTAAACATGAGCAACGGTACCGGCAGCGCTTCATACCGCAGCTGCGGTAATGGCACGAACCACAACTTGCCCTGAAAGCGAGCGTTACGTCCGTACCTGCGTCGTACCTCGGTATCAACCACCTTCTCTCCTGGCATTTGGAGTCCGGTGCTGTCTACTGATGACAGAAAAAGCTCCACCGCTTCCTGAGACATATCGTCCCGTCCCTCCTCGTGCAGCACCAGGGCTACGGCCTCATCGACATCTGCGATATAGCCAGAGACAAATCTCATATACTTCCCTCCTCTAACATGTCAACCCACCAACCTACCTATACGATGGAACCACCTGTAATAGACTTATGTAATGACCTGTAGTTTAGCTCCATTAGATACCTCTCTGGGGGTCACCCGGGTCCCTCTCCATTCCCATACTTGTCAATCATGAATAATTCCTCTCCCTGAGGTTCCGGATGGCATCGCCCGCAGAGCCACTCAATGCTCATCTTTCCTGATTACATCATTAAATTTCAAACCATTCCTCTTCAAGACACCGAATATGTACGACGAGCTACATCCGAGATCTAGCGCCGCTGCTGTAACGTCACGGTGCGCCTGCAATGACTCAAGAACGTTTTTGAGCGGGATATTCAGCGGTTTGCGTCCTAAACCATTAACTGGCACTGGTCTGCCGCAGTGGGGGCAAATGATTATCATTCGGTTTCCCCTTTCAGTTTCGGATGACACCATGAGCACAGCCATTGGTTCTGGTCTGAAAGCCGGTAATCGCCGCAACCACATATCTGACAGGGTTCATGAGGATAATCCGGAATTTCTTCAGATGGGACAAAAGGACTGGTTGGGACAGGATTTTCACCAAAATTCTCTTGATTTTCTTTCATGTGTAAATTTCCTGTAATTTCCTGTCCCATTTGTCTCTCTTGTCCCAATTGTTCCTGCTGTCCCTCTGAACCGGATAGGGCTATACCCTTCCAGTAGCGTGTACTTCCGCTTTTACCCTCAGTTATGCCTCTTTCTATCAGCCTGGCTCTGAATGTCTTCTGCGATGCTGGCTGACTACCGGCGCCATTACACCATTCTTCATATGCTGCTTTCAGCTCATGCTTGGATACCGTGGCTGTAGGCTTAAGCAGGCAACAATCTTCGATAAAATCACCCAGAATATCTTGCTCATGGCGATAATCTGAGGTAGCATTCGTTACCGTTTTCGGTTCTCCAGGTCCACATCGCTGCCATTCCAAGCAACCCCTGACAGCCCATGACAGTATCCCTGATAACTCAGACTCTAACTTAGCAGGTAAGTCCGGGTCTATTTCCCTGTTAGCAATAGTAACAATAAAAGGTACGAGCTTCACTCTCCGCCAGATAGAAAGCGTGGTATCCGTTATTACCGGCTTGTGATTACCCACCAGCCAGATTTTATGTACCGGCTGGAATTCTATTTCATGCTCATACTTGCGGTCGGCGCGAATTACCTCGCCGCCGGTCATTTCCTTAATCAAAACAACCGCCAGTCGCCGACCGTCTTCGATCTCGCTGGCCATGACGAAACGCTTGCCTTGCAAATTGGCTAAATCCTCACTGGGGCCTCCCGAGTTCTTGTCTTTCGTCATAAAAAGGCTGGTATTGGCTTTGGCACCATACCCACCAGTAAGCTTGCGAATGGTGGTAATGAAGGTGGATTTGCCGTTACTGCCCAGTCCGTAGAGGAAGAACATCGTTTGGCTTCTCGTATCTCCGGTAAGACTGTATCCCACCGCTCGCTGCAGGTAAGTGATTAGCTCGATATTGCCCCCTGTCACCCTCTCCAAGAAGTTCATCCACAAGTCACACCTGGCGTCTGGATCGTAATCTATAGGCACCAGGACTGTTATAAGATCCTCTTTCCTGTGAGGTAGAAGCTGGCCGGAGTGGAGGTCGATTGTTCCATTACGGCAGTTAAACAACCAATGGTTCGTATCCAGGTCTGTTAGCTTGATGGGGATGCCGGGTTCTGATTGGGCTAGATTTATCATCCCGGTGAGCCTGGAATCAGACTCAGATTTAGCAGCGTGGCTGGAAATATCTTTCCGTTTCTTTTCATCCGGTTCATTCCCGGCCTCGTGATAAATCTTCCTTACGGCAAGTTTCGCCAGAGCTGCAACCTTGTTGCCGGCATCCCATTCCCATACCTTTCCATTCCAGACCATCCAGTGTTTTCGCTCACAGCAATAGTGCAATATTTCGCCATAACGACTGACCAATCTTTCAGCATTGCCCAAGTCGGTAAGGTTGAAACCGCTAACGAGAGCTGCGGATATGGACCGTCCTGGTGAAGGTTCAGGTTGATACCGTGTGACGCTCCGAGATATTCCCGTCACTTCATCCTCAGATAGTGGCGGAGAGCACTGCTGCCGGTTGACTTCCAGAAGCGCGGCTTCGATAGCTTCCTGCGACATCCCGCGGCGTCGCATCGCTCCCGCAAGACTGGTAAGGGTAGAATTTCTTTGACCTTCCGGTATTGGCTGACTCTCCCATGGGGTGTTATGCGACCTTGTTTTTCCTTTCTTCGTTGCCAGGTCTACCAACCAGGTGGGAGCAGGTGCTATTTCGCTGTCGTCCAAGACTTCGTACCTTCTACCGCTTTCGTGTGGACTTGGAGGTGCCACGATGTAGCCACCATTGGCTCGAAGGTCCACACCTTTGTAGCCGGCGAACGTAACAGCATTTCTCACATCATTACCATTCGGATTACGGTAAATAAAGTGCTCACCTCCTCCGCCTGTCCGGTGAGTCCTGGTGCGGGGTAGCGATCCATACTTCGCTTCCATGTCCACCTTGCTTTCAAGTCCTCTATTCTTGGCGTCAAAGTCCAGGACCATCAGTCCATCCGCCACCAGGGCTATGCCGGCATCCGGCCATCGTGTCCAGTATTCACGGACGCCTGACTGAGTTTGCGTCGCATCCTTCAGCCCATGTGGCGTCAGGGGCTTCTTGTCAGGCTTGACCGGAAATATCTTAAAACCCTGGGCAATATATGAGAGGCCAGCCTCCATGATGTCACTCATTCCCGCCCTCGCTTTGTTCCTGAAGATAGCGTTCCAGCGCAGCTACCGGGATGACGACGCGCTTCTCCGACAAGTGGACATGAGGAAGCTTATCAGCTTTAACCAGGTCATATAACAGGCTTCTGCTGCAATGAAGCGCATGGGCCGCTTCCGGTATGGAGTAAACCAGGCGATCAGCCGTTGTCTTTCCCATACCTGCTTTCCTCGGGGAATAGCTCTATTTCAGCGACTTGCAGGGCTTCGGCGAGTGCTTTCCTAGCCCTAGGCCAGGGCGCCATGGTACCCCGTTCAATAGCACTTATATTCTGCCCTGCCATCCTGGACCTCCAGGCTAGTTCGGTCTGGGAAAGACCAGCCTTTTCACGGTATTCTTTTAGTCGATTGTGTGTCATGTTGATCCCCCAAAATAATTAATGAAAGGGTATTGACTTTTACCCGGCTCCTGTTCTAATATTAATTATTATGAGGGATTATAGATAGCACACGCAAGGCACAGATAGAATTATATAGAGGGAACATAAGGAATGAATAAAAGAAGACCAGGAAGAGGCCCCAAAATATCTAACGAAGTGAGACGTTTAATCATCGGTCAGGCCATTCACGATAGCAAGAATATGCCCCGTAGGGCCCTAGCTGTCCGCCTTCAGGATATTATTGAGAAGATGGGGGAAATTTCACCGTCTGAAGATACTCTTGTTAAGATGATATCCGAAGCTCGAAACAAGCAGCCGAGCGAGCTTGACCAGCCCTGGAGTATAGGGGCTTGCGACGAATATAATATTCCTCCTGATATCATCCCAATATTGATCAGCCTGCAGAAACTCAAGGACAAGGACCAAGGAGAAAGCAGGCTGTGGAAGATGACCATTAGAGAAGCCCGATGGGTCGCTCGGTTATACCCAGTCGCTGAGCCGGTAATCGACAGATTATTTAAGAACGAAGAAGGAAGCCTCTGGTGGCTATCCTTAATTGTAAATGGCTATGTCCAGAGGGAACGAGTGAGCGAGCAAATGAGTGAGCAATATCC
>JAZDPB010000026.1:0-6399 GCA_043797985.1 Chloroflexota bacterium | reverse complement strand
TAATCCCAGCAACTGGAGAGTCCACCGTAGATTTCGCTACTGGGGAAAATGAAACCACGCCGCTGGCTCAGGGAAACAATCTTTTCCATATCAACCTTTAATGGTGTTTGTTCAGTCACTGCTATTACTCCTTTGAGGTCATTTATAACCCATCCCCCTTACCCCCTTATGTAAGGATTTTATCTCCCTATTATGGGAAGGGGGAGTGTGGTAAGAGAGAGGGGCTTTGCCCTCTCTCTAAAATCTCTTCCCTCTCCCCTCCGCACGGGGAGAGGGATAAAGGGTGAGAGGTCGATTAAATAATCTTGCTCCTTAAGTATTTTGTCCGAGAGCGCTACCCCCTAGCCCCCAAAACTCGCCGCATAGCCCGGATGAAGATTACGCCAATTACAATACCCCCCAATCCCATGATGATTAAGGCAAATACCCACACGGGCATAATGTGCACATGGAATGAATTGTAGACGAAAATATCAAGCATTGCAAAGCAGAGAACAACCTGGGGCATCGCCACCATATTACCCATAAATAACAGGATTCTTTCCGGTTGTATCAGAACGCCCTCCATCTGTCGAAACAGGCCACTCAACTTAGTTACACCCCAGGTAAGACCCCAGGCAAGCAGCGTAAGTAAGAGCTGTGGCAAAAGCATCCACAGCATAAACACTTCACGGCTGAGCCATTTATCGGGTGAGCCATCGGATTCGAAGTGATAAGCCAGCACAACAGGGAGCCGATTATAGAAAGAGGCAGCCAGAATCAGCGACAAGACGAGGATAACCACCGGCAGAATGATGTATGTCCAGTGAAAGGCTAAGGCTGCCCCCTTAGTAGCCTGTTTAACCGGTCCTTCGCTTTTAATCACCTGATTCTTCCTTAAGACAAACCGATGGCTGTTCTGCAGCCAAGAACAAACATGAAAACCACGATTGAAATACGTATAGGTATAATCATTTATTTACCGGTCAGCATATAAAAGTTACCAGCTTTTAGCTCGGATGTCAAAGGCTTGACACGATTCCAATAGAACGATACTTCGGAATTTCATTTGCTTGACAAACAGCCTATATAACAAATAAAATTCATACATAGTTTATCAGGTTCGATAAAAAGCAGTGACGACAAACGCATCGGTCTTACTAACTACTGACTTACCTTTGCCATTATTTATCCGTGGTAAGGTGCGGGATAGCTATAATATAGGCAGCTTCCTACTCATTGTCGCTACTGACCGAATATCGGCTTTTGACTCAGTCCTGCCCTGCGGGATTCCCGATAAAGGCTTGGTGCTCAATCAGCTCTCTGCCTTCTGGTTTGAAAAGACCAGGAACCTTGTCCCTAACCATCTGATAGAAGTAGCCGATGATGTTCGCTGCCTTGATAATTATCTTCTTGCGCAAAGCCGCTTCCCTTATCCGACCTACCTGGCAGGTCGTTCTATGATTGTTAAGAAAGTACAGCGTATCCCTATTGAATGCGTAGTGCGTGGCTACCTTTCTGGCTCAGCCTGGGCGGAATACCAGCAATCTGGCACCGTTTCCGGCATCCCTTTGCCCAAAGGGTTAAAAGAGAGCCAAGAACTTCCCCACCCACTCTTTACCCCGACCACCAAAGCAGAAACCGGGCATGACCTGCCTTTAACCATGGATGAGATGAAGAAGCTGGTGGGTGATTCTATAGCTGAAGGGGTGAAAGAAAAAAGCCTGGCTGTCTATAAATATGCCCGGGAATATGCGCGAACCAGAGGCATTATCATTGCCGATACCAAGATGGAATTCGGACTGGATAATGGTAAGCTCATCCTCATTGACGAGCTACTAACCCCCGACTCATCTCGCTTCTGGGACGCCGAACAATATAAAGTCGGACAATCTCAGCCCAGTTACGATAAGCAGTTAGTCCGCGATTGGCTCGTTCAGTCAGGCTGGAATAAAGAGCCACCAGTCCCCACATTACCGCCAAAGGTTATCGCCACTACCAGCAAGATATACCGGGAGGCTTACTACAAGCTAACCGGGAATAGATTGAAGTCTCAGTCTACTTAATCCCGGAGTAAAAATAGTGTAGCTCAGTCCTGAACTAGGGTTTTATTGAGATGGAGCAAAGCCCTTTCTTTTGCTGGCAAGCAGGCAGCCGGCGTTCCAGTCCGCAGGCATTGCAGGCTTCTGTACGGCAATCGCGGGTTTCTCGCCCCTCCTGGGAACGTTGATATTCCTGCTTTAAGAATGCAGCACTTACACCCACATCAATATGAGACCAGGGTAGTAGCTCATCCAGAGAGCGCTGGCGTTGAGCATAGAAGCCAGGTTCGAGCTCAGTCTCTTCAAAAGCACGAAGCCAGTTTTCGTATTTGAGGTGTTCATCCCAGGAGTCGAAGGTACAGCCGAGTTCCCAGGCACGATAGATTGCCTTCCCTATTCTCCTATCTCCTCGTGACAATACTGCCTCGAGCAGGCTGACTTTGGGGTCCTGCCAGGATAACTTGATTCCTTGCCGCCGCAATCCCTGTCTGAGAGCTTCATGCTTGGCACTTAACCCCTCTTCGCTTTCTTGAGCCACCCATTGAAAAGGCGTATGTGGTTTGGGCACGAAAGTAGATAGTGTGACTCTTATCTGGGGTGTCTTCCCGGCAACCTTTCTACCCAGGAAGCGGACTTTTTCTACCAGATTGATGATACCCTTTATGTCATCCATGGTCTCCCCGGGCAAACCGAGCATGAAATATAGCTTAATACCGGTCCACCCCCTTTCGAAAGCGGCAGTGGCGGTTCCAAAAAGTTCATCTTCGGTGATATTCTTATTGATGATTCGCCGCAGGTTTTCGCTTCCTGCCTCCGGAGCGAAGGTCAGCCCGGTCTTCTTGTGGGAAGGCAGGGAGTCTATTAGCTCCACCGAGAAGCTACCAAGGTAGAGACTTGGTAGTGACAGGGCAAGGTTGGGATAGTGATGCGATAGGCTAGCTACCAGTTCCTCAATATTGTAATAGTCACTGGTACTTAACGAGACTAAAGACACCTCACTATACCCACAGTTGGTAATAAGCTCATCCACTGCCTGTATAATCTCAGGCTGAGACCGCTCCCGCACCGGACGATATATAATCCCAGCCTGGCAAAAACGACACCCATGAGTACAACCCCGCTGAATCTCTACCGCTCCCCGGTCGTGGACCGCTTCAATGTAAGGGACTACCGGTTTAGTTACCGGAGGAGGCAGCTTGTTCACTACCCGCCTCTGGATGGTTGGGCTAGCTTCAGGCACGACCGGTGTAATACTTTTGACTAGCCCGTCAATCTGGTATTCCACCTGATACAGGCTAGGCACATAGATGCCGGGGATGGTTGCCAACTGGCGAAGCAGTTTTTCTTTGCGGACTCTCTTGCTCTCCCGTTTCCAGCCCCGGAATGTATCAAGTAGTTCCAGCAATACCTCTTCGCCATCCCCAATCACAAAAAGGTCAATAAAGTCAGCCATTGGTTCCGGGTTGAGGGCACAGCTACCGCCAGCGATTATTAGCGGGTGGGAGTTTTTTCTTTCCGAAGCGAGGACTGGTATTTGAGCCAGGTCGAGCATATTCAACACATTGGTATAGGTAAGCTCGTAGCTTAATGAAAAGCCAATAATATCAAATTCTTTTAGTGGGCGCCGGGATTCAAGGCTAAAGAGGGGGATACCCTCCGCCCGCATTAGTGCCTCCATATCCGGCCAGGGTGAAAAAGCCCTTTCGGCAAGAATATCCGGCTGACTATTTAGAATGTCATAGAGGATAGGTAAAGCCATGTTAGACATGCCTATCTCATATAAATCAGGGTAGATAAGGCAAATCTTGATAGGGGTTTTATCCCAGTCCTTGACTATACTGTTCCACTCACCACCGGTATAGCGGGCGGGCTTGCTAACCTTATAAAGGATATTGTCCAGTTGCTTGGCTTCAATTTCCACGTTTTCATTATACTTGAAGGGGAGGGTAATAGACTAGCATATCTTATTTTTCGTATACCTTAACAACGTCCCCAACACACTTCACATTATCGTCAATAACAACTATGCCGCCACTGTCTCGGCAAGCGTATACAACTGTTCGGTGTTCCCGAGAGTATTCTCGCAGTGCGGCAAGACCAGGGGATCTTTCTCCAAAATGTGGTGCAAAAGCAAAGTCAACAAGATTTAGTGCGGAGAAATCGGTCTCAACCTCCATCGATTCATTAACGTATAGAGGGCATATAGAGATATCCGGGCTCATCAATATTGAACCTGCACTAACACCGATTAGTACACCACCCCGTTTAACATATTGGCGTAAAGGTAGTAGCATTTTGCGTTTACGTAGCCAATAAAGAAAGTAATAGGTGTTACCTCCAGAAATATGAATAGCGTCACAGGATAGAAGTGACTCCAGCAGGTTTGAATGATATTCTTTATCAAGCTCAAAATATACCTTTAAGTCCATACCTAGCCGAGAGTAATATGCTTGTCGTTCATTATAATATTTACGTTGTGGATCAGCATTGGATGGAATATAGCCTATTATCGGATTAGATTTACCAAGAATGGTTACTAATTCCTTGTCGATTTTATCTGCGACAGATGGAATCTGATCGCTATATAAAACGAGCTTTTTCATATTTAAGTCTCCAAATTAGCGTAAAATAATATTAGGTTGTTTTAACTCTTATCCACCTCTGCCAGGTCGAACTTCATGCCATCGCGGGCAGCAATCACCCTGATTCCAGTCTTTTGAGATAGTTTCTGGGCTATCTCCCAGGGTTTTGCCCGCCACATACCCATACCAAAATGAGTTAAGATGGCTGCCCTGGGTTTTAATTCCATAACAATGCGTTCGACATCGGATACTGATAGGTGGTCGGCGGGCATTGACGGGTCGGTGGTGGGAGAACGAGACTCAAGAAAAGTTGTGTTAAGGATTAACAACTCGCCGCCATAGTGCTTACACAGGCCATCAAAATAGCGAGTATCGGCAATATAGGAGAAAGTATGCTGCGCTGTCTTAAAGACCATGCCATAAGTTTCGACCGAGTGTATATGCTTAATCGGGGTAGTAAAAGAGATATCACCTATGGAGTAGGATTTGCCTTCCTCCAAAACCTCAATGCCTTCAAGGTAGCTTTTAAGGTATGAATAAATAACTGGTTCCGTCCCCAGAGCGTCCGCCGGGGCGAAAAACCAGCCATGCCGTTTGAGCCCAGCCTGTGTCATCCCCTGGACCATTACATTGACATCGCCCGAGTGGTCGAGGTGGCGGTGCGATAGGATAATAGCACTGAGTTTATCGGCTTTAAGTTTCCTTTTGGTGGACTGAACGATACAACCGGGACCAGGGTCAACGAGTATTTCAGTGCCGCTAAGATTCAGCCATAAGCCGCCTGAGGCTAGAATCTGGGTGATTATCATATATCTGGCACCGCCTGTTCCCAGAAAGGTTATGGTATCGCTCAAACGGCTCTTTTTTCCCATAGCTTTAGCTCCAATAGGGCTTCGGGTGTCTCGGCGACTAAATCAGCCTGTATGCTTTCCAACCTTTGTTCAGATACCGGAATACCCCAGGTTGCATAGCAACTCCAGCAGCCTGCGGCCCGTGCTGCCTCGATATCGGCAGTACTGTCACCGACTACCAGCGTCTTGCCTGGATGTACTCCCAAGCGACTCAGGGCAAGGTTAATACTATCCGGGTCAGGTTTGTAGCGGCTTACATCCTCAAATCCAATTATCACCGAGAACAGATTGGTAATACCCAATTCATCCAATTCCCTTAATGTTCCTGCAGAGTGCCCATCAATTTCGAACAATCGCACCTTTTGTGTTACTATCCCCAGCTTGACACCACATGAGCAAAGTTCTTCCAGCATTGGTTTAATCCCCAGATAAAGAGCTATCCTTCCTGGTTTCTTTGTCCAATAGGTTCGGCGATAGTCTTCAAATAGATTGGACTCTACTGCCTGCATTGCTCCAAGTTGACCTAGTGCTTCCTGAAGTTGTGTACCATGGAGGTCTCGTAAGAACTGCGGCGCTGTAGGATGGTGAATGTTGGCTTGAACGAATACCTTTTCAAGCGCTTCAACACGGGCATCGAAGGAATCCAGTAGGGTGTCATCGAGGTCAAACAATATGGTAGATAGGTAAGTTGGCCCGTTGTGACCATTGATAATCGTGCTCAATATATACTCATGTTAGCATTAATAACTGTTAGTTATCAAGAAGGCGCTCTATTCTCCGTAAATATCCGACAGTCTTACCTCCTGGCATTGATAGTTAAAGGTGGTCGCATACCCAGTCCCAAATGGGGTCGGTGATAATGATACCTTATCAGAAAGGATTCTACCATCTTGGTGCAGTCTCTGAGTTCATCAGGCCGGTAATTATGCCAACCCAGGCATTCTT
>JAZDPB010000131.1:0-2540 GCA_043797985.1 Chloroflexota bacterium | reverse complement strand
CCTTTATCTAGGAATTTTCTAACCTGGTCTAAAATGTCTCCCGTCTGGTCTTCTGGTCTTAATTCGGGTTTCATCTGTTTGAATACTTCTCGCACATGCTCAAAGACACTATCACTGGTAGCGTAATCAATAATAAGCACTCGGAGAGAGGCTAGCGTTTTCTGGTGCAGTTTTACCTGTTGGTAATTGCCCATTCGTATACCGTGTCCTCTTAGATATGACCTAGCTATTGCCCTGAGCGCACTGAGTAAACCCATCCAGGAAAGGTTAATCTCCTCTGTTGTTTCTTCCAAAAGCCAAGTCATGTCTTTAATATCAGCTATTAACACCTTTGGTTTAACCGCAATCCTCTGTGCTACATCTGTTATGTTCTTACTTGGTAGCCTATTCTCCAAATCTGTGTCTCCTTACCTTATCGGCTGCCGTCGCCACCTGCGTCGGGGTCATCTTAAAGTAGCGAGCGGTGGTTTCGTATTTCTTGTGTCCCAGGTGGTCTTGTAGTAGCTTCTGACTGCCGCCGCCATCGTCCATGGTGAGCCAGTCCACCGCCAGGCTGTCACGGAAGTTGTGGGGGTGAACATAGTGCATCCGCCCTGTCTCCGGATTCAGTATGACCTCGCCCCCCAGTCCAGCCCTATTAGCGCATTGTCGCACAATTTCGTACACCCACTGCCGGCTTAGAGGTATGAGCTTCTGGGAGTTGTGCCGTCTTTTCTCGATGTACTCACGGCATAGTTTCAGCGTTTGTTCCCCCACGTTGATTAGCCTAGTGCGCTTCTCGCTTCCCTCTGACTCGACGTTGCTGATATCTACCCCACAGTGTGGGCAGAAGTGCTGTCTCCGGCCCGCTGATTTACCGCAGCTCGGGCAGTGCTTTCTCAGGCCGGCTTTGAGGTGGGGTATAAGGACAATTTTTTGGTCGAAGTCAATGTGAGCTACATCGAGCCGGAGGAATTCACTGACCCGGCACCCGGTGTCGGCCAGGAAGGAGATAATCACCTGGTCGCGGAGAGTCGGGGCGGCCTCAATCATCGCCTTGATTTCATCGGTCGTTAGGACTGTTTTAAGTGCCATCTGTTATCCTCCTTGACACCTGCCCATATTGTAAAGTTATTTTCCATCCTTAGTCAAGCCACGGACAAAGCTATCTGTCCATTCGGGAAGTTCGGCTTCTTCGATTGCGGGGTTAACCTTATCCATAATCTCGGTCAGCTTCTGCGGCGACCTGCCTGCTAAGAACCCGATATCATACCAAGTAGCGCAGTTTACTAGGATGTGACTCTGGTCCTCTTCTGGAAGATAGGCGAAAATGTCTGACATCATAGTAATCAGAGACCCGAGTATGGCAGCCAAAGCCTTTTTATCTTGAGCTTCTAGGATTGCTAAGGGGGCGAGCTCTCTGGTAACCTCCTCCATGATTGCTTTCATGTCTTCCAGTGCAATTGCTTCATACTTCATGGCTTCCTCCTTAAAATAGTTTCTACTATACTACCGAGAAAATCGGGCAAAACGTCAGCCCCCCTGGGGCTAGCTGGACAAAATAGCCGGTGCTATAATAGGCCTATGACCAAGCGTAAACGTAAGTCGGGCATGGAGGACGCCACCGCTGTCGTCATGGGGTTCGCCAACATGGTGGATGCCCTTTTCATGAGGTATACGGGAAAGACGCTGCAGGACATGGTGAGGGAGTCGGCGCAGCGCCCCCGAGAGTTACCGTCCGGGGAAAGGACGGCGATAGCAGAAGCAGAGCCTGGCATGCCCTTAGATTGGGCGTATTCGGTGCTGGGCTTAAAGCCAGACGCTTCCCTGGACGATGTAAAGAGAAACTATCGCAACTTGGCCAGGTTATTTCACAGCGACAAGGGCACGGCAATGAATGATGAAGCGATGAAGCTGATCAACCGGGCTTACGAGAGAATCAGCAAGGGGAGGAAGTAATGCCGCTGAGGGTTAACGCAAAAGAATTACGAGAGCTGGTAGAAGAAATAGAAGCCCACGGTGGAGACGCGACCACTCTCAGGCAGGAACTAGCGGCGCTGGGGCCTGAAGATGCGCCAGGACCTTCGCGGAGAGGTCCCAAGAGCGAAGATAAGGAAGAAACGACCGAGGAACGACTTGTTAGAAGGGTGGGGTACCTTTTCCCAAGCGGCGTTCCTTTTAAGGAGATATATGATTACGACTACCGCTTTAGGCAAGAGGAGCTGATAGAACAGTGCCGAAAGGCGGGGCTTGGTTTAAGTGGCGATAAGAAAGAGATGGCTGCTAAGTTGATAGCACATAATCAGAGTTTTGCAGATGAGACTAGTTTTCTAGGGGAGGGTATTTAGGTGGAAGAGATAATTGACCTGAAAAAACAGAGAGAATGGTCCGGCAAGCCAGGTGACCTGGCGATCCCTCAGGCCTACATCAATGACCTGCGCTATGAGATAGTGGTCTTTGCCAGGAAGGAAAGGGGCGGCAGCGACTTCACTTTCCGCTGCCGAGAGTATCAGAGGGCTCCTGATGGTCAGTGGCGATTTGAGGGAGTCATTATAGACACG
>JAZDPB010000105.1:0-21782 GCA_043797985.1 Chloroflexota bacterium | reverse complement strand
GCGTTTACCGAGTCGCCACCTTTGGTGATGATATAATGCAGTCTTACGGTGTCATTGTCCTGCAGGGTCTCCCTCTGAGCATGGATGGCATTAAGGGCGAGCATGGCAGCATTTAAGGCGTTTATTCCTCGGTGGGGGGCGCCGCCAGCGTGGGCGCTCCTGCCCGTATAAATGACCCTCTTGGCGACAAACCCGTTGTTCGTTCCCCCTATTGCCAGCTTATTATCCCCCAGTTCAGACGAGGTATGGGTCATCATGACCATGTCCACATCGTCAAGGGCACCGAGTTTGATAAATTCCACCTTACCTCCTAGAGCGTGTAGCTTTCCCTGCTTCATCATATCGTCTCGCCACTCAATCTCTATTCCCTCTTCAGCAGGTACGGCGATAAAAACGACCCTGCCAGCAAGGGAGGGTAAAATGCCTGTCCTGGTAATGGCTGCAGCAACTCCCAGCATCATGGCAATCTGGCAATTGTGCCCGCAGACATGGGCAGCGCCTGTAGCCTTGTCGGCGAAAGGGTGCTCCGGCACAATGAGTGAATCGAGTTCGCCCATAACGCAGACCGAAGGTCCCGGGCTCCCGCCGTTTACCGCCCCTTTAATACCAGTAATGCCAATACCTGTCTGGTGGGGAATACCCAATCCGGTCATTTTCTCCGAGACTAGCTTTGCCGTTTTGAACTCCTTGAAACCCGGTTCAGGGTTCCTCAGTATTGTCTCAGCGATACTGATAATCTCGTCCCTGCCCTTGTCAATCTCCTGACATACCTTTGCCTTCAACTCCTTTTTTGCCGGCATTTCTTTCTCCTTATTAATCTCCTGAGTAGTAGTGCTTATTATACTACAGATTACGCCGCTGTCACTTTTTTAGGTGTCAAGTTGGTTGGGAAGTCGGTGGCGAACCGTGGAAATCGCCCGGAGGTCCTTCATATTCGAAAACATCTTCTATATTGACATTGAAAAGTCTAGCAATACGGAAAGCTAGACCTATCGATGGGTCGTACCTGCCGTTTTCAATCGAAACAACAGTCTGCCTTGTGACACCCAACTTGCCGGCTAATGACTCTTGGGTCAGGTCATGCATTGCACGAAAGACTTTAAGTTTATTCTTCATTTCTTAATCCTTTTAATGCTTTCGATTGTAATAGGAATAGAAAGCAAGATGCACTAATAATAGGATGCAAGCGACATAAGCCAACACATAGCCGGCCACGACCATTTCGGCAGATAGACGTTCCCGCAATGCGAAGATAATTATTCCTACAAAAGCTGCTAATGGTACACAGAATCTTATCGTCGCCCCGGCGGCCTTTTCATATAAAAGAGTCGTGCGCTCGTCTTGCGTAACATCTTTAGTGGCTCTCCTAAGGAAGTAACTCAGACCAGCCGCCAATACAACAGCGACTATTGGTACAACGAAGTTGCCAGCAGTTATCGGCCAGCTGACTATCAGTGCTAATGCCACCGATATAGCAGCAGTTGAGATTCTAAGCGTCTTTCTTGTCATCTGTATTATCCTCCCGATTAGTTACCTAGACATATTGTATAGTAAACTAATCTATTTGTCAAGTATCTATACCATGAAAATCTTGATTATTTTTCCTTTTAATGTAATCGCCTATTGACAAGATGTATAGTATATAATACTATATGTCATGAATAGGATACTATGATAGCTTGACGCACAAAAGGAGGGTAAGAAATATGGCACCATTACAGAAAAGGGCACTATTAAGTCTGGTCAGCGGACTCGTTGTCACTATAGCCCTCGTAGTAGTTATAATCATTCAAGGTGGTGTGACTACATTTGATAGTAATCGAAACCTAAGACTGTTTATGTACACTGTGTTAATTGGAGTGCCTCTTATTTACCTAGTTCTCGTGAACCCTATTCTTCGAAAACCAAGACTGGTCGATGAGCGAGATAGGGTCATCATCGAAAGGTCCAGTCGAACCCAATGGTTGGCGGTAGTGTTTTCACTAGCTGCCTGGACAATAGCACTAACGGAAATATATTGGGACCAAGGACAAGTACCAGTTGCATTCCTAAACCTGATATTCGTATTCACACTAATTATTAGTACCCTAGCCCAATCGTTCGGTATCCTGTTGGGTTACTGGAGAATGAACCGCAATGGGTAGGATAAAGAATCGCATTAGAAGGCTGCGTTTCGACCATAACGAGATGACGCAGGAAGAGCTGGCTAACCAGGCAGGTTGCACCCGGCAGACCATCATTGCTCTGGAGCAGAACAAGTATGTTCCCTCTCTCGAACTAGCTTTTAGAATTGCCAACGTTTTTGGTGTGTCCCTAGAAGAAGTCTTTCAATACGAGAAGTAAATAGGTAGAGCATTTTTTACTCTGGGTGGCGAGAGTAGAGCGAGAGGTTGACAAAAGGCACTGGAGGCTTCAAAATATATATAGTAATTACCTTGCAATCTCGTCATTGACAAGCACTCGCGACTAACGCAATCGCACTTCTCTCAGTCACACGAGAGGTAGCGTTAGTTTAACTGGCGCTGAAAGTATCGGCCTTTGTGGGAGAGCCGGTAGAGCATAATATGGCACGCTATTTCTTGAGGTCTCCGCTGGAAGTAAGCCTATTTTTGAATATGCTACTAGAGCTAGTCCGAAAGGGTTTCGCAGCGGGAGATAACAATGCAATCACAAAGATTAGAAGGGACGTTAGGCAATGAAAATTCTTTTTGTGGCTGCTGAAATGAGCCCACTGGCCAAGGTGGGCGGGCTGGCTGATGTTACCGGTTCATTGCCGCAGGCTTTAATCGGACTGGGGCATGATGTGCGAGTTATGATTCCGCAATATGGCACCATTGATTTCAGCCGATACCCGCTGACCCCGGTGGAGGGCAAGTTTAAAGTGCCAATAATGGGGAATAATGAGCTAGCTAACTTGAACCTTACGATGATAAAAGATAAAGTGCCGGTATATACGATTGAAAACCAGAAGTATTTTGGTGGAGATAAGGTATATGGCGAAAACGACCTGGAGCGGTTCCTTTTCTTTTCTCGGGCGGTTTTTGAGATACTGCCGGAACTTGAATGGCAGCCAGAAATAGTGCACTGCCATGATTGGCATACCGCCCTGGCTGTTATGTGGCTTAAGAGGCATCTCAATCTCAAGAAGGTGGTCTTTACCATCCATAATCTGGCATATCAAGGAGCATTTGATGAAGCCTTCCTGGTGAAATCTGAACTGAAAAGCTGCTGGATGGATTCTCGCTCTGGTGCGCTAGAACCACCTTTGAATTTTCTCAGCCAGGGAATTCTGTGGGCTGATTTAGTGACTACTGTCAGCAAGACTTATTCTCAAGAAATACTTACTCCTCAATATGGGGAAGGACTTGATGCCCTCTTGCGCTTGCGCTACCGACAGAGAGACTTTGTCGGTATAGTTAACGGCATTGATTATGAGGAATACAATCCAGAAACTGACCCACATATTGAAGCTAATTATAATTCAAAGACTGTAGAAAAACGCATCGTAAATAAGTTAGCTCTGCAGAAGCGGGCAGGTTTGCCGCAAGATGCTGGTATACCCCTTTTTGGTATGGTGCAGCGACTTGACGAGCAAAAAGGTCTTGACCTCTTGGAGAAAGCGGCTGAACTTCTTCTTGCGGATTCTCATGTGCAGTTGGTTGTTCTTGGTAAGGGGAGGGAGCATTACGAGGATATGCTGAGCCACATCGCTACCAGATATCCGCAAAAAGTGGCTCTCTTTGCCGCATTTGACAATTCGTTAGCTCATCTAATCTATGCCGCTTGCGACTTGTTTCTGATGCCTTCCCGCTTCGAGCCTTGTGGCCTAGGGCAGCTCATTGCCATGCGCTATGGAGCTTTACCTCTAGTTCGCCACACTGGTGGATTGGTTGACACTGTACCAGAATTTACGCCGAACCTTGAGAAAGGGAACGGCTTTGTTTTTCGAGAATATACCCCTGAGGCTCTAGCTACCGCCTTCAAACAGGGTGTCAAAGCCTTTAATAACCAGGAGGCTTGGCACCAGGTTATACGGCGGGTAATGAAACTGGATTTTTCCTGGCGAGCTTCAGCCCGAAAATACGAAACTTTCTACGCCAGCAGATTCTGGGACACTTCCCAGGCTAAAAAGGAGTAGCCTCTAAGTTAATAAAATCTTAGAGGCTACTGTCCTACTTTACTGATTTAATCTCTTATTAAAAAGGCGCTGGACTAGCGAGACATCACCTTCTTAGCTGCATTGATAATATCGTCTTTGGATGGATATGCCATTGCCTGCAAAGCAGGGTGGAAAGGCGGAGGTATCTCAATAGCCGTAACACGGATAATTGGTGCCTTTAGCGAAGACAGGGCTTCTTCACATACAATAGCACTTATCTCGGCGCCAAGCCCGCAAGTCTTCCAAGCCTGATGGGCAATAATCAGTCTTCCCGTTTTCTTAACCGAATCTAAGAACGTTTTTTTGTCAAGAGGAGATAGGGAGCGAAGGTCTATTACTTCCAGACTGATTGACTCCTTAGCTAACGTTTCCGCAGCCGCCAACGCTTCATGAACCATCTTGCCTACAGCAACAACAGTGACATCTTTACCCTTACGCTTAATGTCGGCTACTCCTATAGGAATAGTGTACTCTTTCTCGGGCACTTGGCCTTTCAGTCCGCGACCAAAACTACCGTGTTCAAGGAAGAGCACCACGTTATTATCCCTTATGGCAGATTTGAGTAGCCCTTTGGCGTCATAGGGGGTAGTGGGCATAACAACCTTCAACCCAGGGATATGCATAAACCATGACTCAAGGTTTAGCACCTGCTCACCGCCTGCGCCAAAGGTAGCCCTGATGACCATTGGTACTTTCAACACGCCATCCGAGCAATATGTCTCTCTGGCAGCGTGATTAACAAGTACATCCAAGGTCTCGAGCATAAAATCCTCGTTCATTATGTCTACCACCGGACGCATACCAGCCATTGCTGCGCCGACTGAGCCGCCAATAATCGCCGCTTCAGCGATAGGAGCATCTATCACTCTATCGGCGCCGAATTCCTGATAAAAACCAGCGCTTGCTTTAGGCGGTCTGGCATTAAGGCCAGCATCCTCACCAATGATGTACACGGTGGGATCTCTGAGCATTTCCTCGTGTAATGCCTCGTGAATTGCATCACCATAAGTTATCTCTCTCATATTCCTTCCTCTCTTTTCTCCTTTGCCTACGGTGCGTAGACCCCGGATAGCAGATATTCCCTATCTCGCCTGGCTCGAGCGCCTTCTGTTACCACTTCCTTGAAAGCCTGTTCAAATTTCGCTTTCGCCTCCAACGAGTATTCCTTAGCGCTCTGCTCCGTTAACACACCTTTTTCAATCAGGTACTCGGTGAACCGCTTAATCGGGTCTAGCTTCAACCAGGCCTCTTCTTCTTCCTTGGACTTATATGGTGCCGGGTCTCCTGAAGTGTGGCCTGCGAGCCGATAGGTTTTACACTCGATTAGGCTGGGTCCCTCACCCCTGCGAGCCCTACCGACAGCCCATTGAACCGTTTCGTTAACTGCCAGAACGTCGTTACCATCTATCTGTACGCCAGGAATATTATAGCCGCTGGCGCGCTCGAAAATGTCCGGCTGTGCGAGCGCCCTTTCGGTGCGGGTAAACATACCGTATTTATTATTTCCGCACACATAAACGATGGGTAACTTCTTTACCGCGGCAAAGTTCATCGCTTCATGGAATTCCCCTCGAGCACTTTCCCCATCACCAAAAGTCTCGACTACTACAGCCCCTTCCTTTTTTATCTTGGCTGCCAGTGCCACTCCCATCGCTATTAGAAAGATGGTCCCCAGTGGGCCACAGGGAAGAGGTATAATGCCATCTTTCATACTGCCTACCATTCCTATACCCTTGCCTTTAACTGGTGCATTCGCCCTGGCATATATGTTCCCAATGGTCTTTTCGAGGGACAGGCCTTTGACATATTGCGCGGAATAGTGACCTCGAAAATGCGGGCAAATATAATCGTTCTTTTCCAGACCGAAGAAAGCGCCCACAATGACCCCTTCTTCACCGGCAGCACCATGCCATCCGGGGGTTTCCGATGCCATTTTCCGCTCTAGCTCCCTGCAGAGTAGCATATCTTGGTACAGATGAATCATTTCTTTCTTGCTTAAGCTCATATCTCTACCTCCTGTGACCGCATTCTATTACAGGTAATATATGGATGTCAACAATTTGCCTTATAGGTTCTGTTTGTATTTGGTTGATTTCGATGTTATCACTAGAAACTAAACAACTTTTTCAGAGATGTCATTCCAGCGCAGGCTGGAATCCAGTGGCGGAAAGAGGTAGACCTGGATTCTGGCTCCCGTATCAGGTACGGGACAAGTTTCGCCAGAATGACAACACAACCAAAACCAAATGGTACCACCATATAAAGTTTTTCAGCTTAATTTTCAGAAAGGGGTGAATCAATAGGTTTATAACATTTAAATATTAGCAAATAAACCTGGTAAGGAACTGTTTCATCGCGTCTGGCGAGATGGCGGACGCATTATCGCAAATATCACACTCGCTAGCACAAGCAGTACCGCGCTAATCCAGAGCGTTATCTCGTAGCTCTGGGTAGCATCAAAGAGCATGCCAGCCGCTATCGGCATCACCGCTGCTGCAATACCGGTAAATGCGGTCATTGCCCCCCTTATGGTAGCATAACGTTGGCGACCGAAGTAATCGCCGACAAGTGCCCAGCTCATCGGACCAGCGGCATCCCCGATAGCCAATAAGGCTACGAATAACCAGAGTTGCCAGCCGGGCTGGGCATAGCCCATAAGAAATATCGCAATAGCACCTGCGCCGCATCCAATAGCAAGAACGCGGGCTTTGGACATGCGGTCGCCTGCCCAACCTACCAGAATACGTAGAGGAACAGAAAATAATGCCAGGAACCCCAGTAAGAGCGCACCCGTTGTCTCATCAGTCCCTCTCCAAACCATGATGGGCACGAAATGAACAATGAAGCCCATGTGGCCAGCTATGCGCAGGCATGTAACTATGGTAAGCAACCAGAAGCTGGTGGTCCGTAACGCCTCGCGGACGTTGAAATCGACTTGTCCCGGTGGTGATGTCACCCCGGACTCCTTATTTGCTTTAACCTTTTCACTATCACCATCGGGTAATAATCCCATGCTCTCCGGTGAGCGGCGGAAGACCAGTGAGGTAGGGAGAATTATACCAAAGACTATAAGCCCGGATATGAAGGCAGTGGTTCGCCAGCCAAAATGCTGAATACCTAAGGACAGGGCAGGTGGTATGAAGGCACCACCAAGACCGAAACAAGCCATAACGATACCTATAGCCAGACCACGCTTGCGTACAAACCAGGAGTTGACTGTAGCCATAGGTACATGCATGACACCAGCATTAAACCCGAAGGAGATAACCCCCATGTATACCAAAAGGAAGGTGATAAAACTATCCACTTTGGAGAGGAGGAGATAGCCCACCCCCATCATAGTCGCCGCAGCAAATAACACTTTCCGCGGTCCTACCCTGTCGATGAGAATACCAGCAATAGGTCCCTCCACGGAGCCTTCGGCTCGCGAGAGGGAAAAGACCAGAGAAGTAGCGGCGCGACTAAGCCCTAAGGTCGTGCTGATGGGAAGGAAGAATACAGAAAAACCATACATGCATAAGCCAGACCCCAGGGCACCAGCAATACCGCCGGCAGCCAGGATACGCCACCCATAGAAAGTCTTTCCAGCACGCTTAACGATAGACCAATTCTTCACGTTTGCCATTCAAGCATTATCTCTTGGTGGTAATGGAACGTATTGCGTACGAGTACTACCTCTTGACGAGTCAATACCTTTGTTATTTTTGGTAGTATAACACATCTTAAACAACAGGTCACAAGAAGCCAGGTGTGATGTCAGCGCAATACCGGAATTCGGCCTTGACAAGTACGAGCTAACACCTTGCCCTAATTTGAATGCACCCACATTACTGACCAATACAATATCAGGCGTCGATAAATTGACCCTTATGAATGTAGTTCGTAACTAGAGTCGTTATAAATACCGACGTGCTCAATATCGTGCTTGTCGTCTGTCCAGGTTCTATTTTAAGCTCGAGAAGCTGGATACGTTCCAGCAATTCATCGACCAGAGTAATTAGAATATATCGGTCTATACCTGTCCAGCAATGAACGTCTCGAATCAGTTGTTGGCGATTGATACGGAGAATATCTATTGCGGGCTGTCCCTCTATCGCCGGCAAGAGCCTCATTAAGTCTTCGTTCAATATTTTGTGGAGGACGATGTTACCATAGCTGCCTTTCTCGTGTGTCATGTACCAGGACTCCAGCGTCATCGTCATCTCTCCCAGGGGCATGTCTAGCTTGCCGCTGGTCACAATTGGCGGCTGCTCACCATATCTTTTCCCCGCTTTATCAACATATTCTAGTTTAACCAGAGCGGGAGTATCGGCATACCTTTTTTGCCAATCTGAGTCAGGGGTAAGCCAGACAGCAAAGGTTTCAGCAAAATCATCATCGGGGTGTTTCTGAACGTACCATCCTGGTGAATGACGAACAAACCGGGCGCTGAAAGGGAGTACTTTATACTGGTCTTTGTAGGGGAGGGAGAATCGTCCGAAGAGCTTCTGCCACTCCGGCTCGTGATAAATGCGGTATGCGTAATTAAATGCGTGCCCCGCTTCGTGACGGAGAATCATCATTATTTCCGCATCACCTTCGGCTTCAATACCTGTCAATTGCCCTTTGAGATTACATAGTCTTGGGTCAACCACATAGAATGGGATACCAATCACAGGGACCCGATTAGGGCAACCCCACCCATCGGAAAGATAGGTTCTTGGCTTGATGGAGATACCAGCTCTTTCCAACTCCTGGTAAAGCTGCGCAATCAAATCTTCAAGATGTGTACCTTCAATCTTGAGAGGTAGTTCGCAAATCCTTTGTGATAATAGAGTTTGTTGCTCTGCGTCCAGCATTTCGAAGTCCTAGTATATATTTGAAAGAAACACTACAGATAGTATGGGACATCCGGGTTCTTTGAAAAAGGATATCTGACGAGTAACGGCACACTCGGAAAATAAGTTAGGTGGACTGTTTACCTTTGACGTCATGAATGTCAATCCTCAATACTAGTGTTGAGTCTAACCTCTCCAACGGAAAATCATACTCATGCAACAGGTTCTGTTGCATAATCCGTTTGAGACCAAGGATTTTTTCCTCATCGTCTTCCACGATATTAGCCACACCCACTCCGGTAACGCTCTTGTATTTCACTACTCTCGCTTCACAGCTATTCGGCACATCTATCACTTCAATATCGGAAACTATATTAAAGCACACTCTATTATTCTTCTTGATAATACTGACCTTACGCCCTTCGAGAGCGGAATGAAAATAGATGTGGTTTTTCATATAGCCGAAATTAACTGGCACCACGTATGGCTCATCGTCGTCTATCAATCCAAGGTGGCACACCTTTGCTTCTTTCATGATTCTTTCGATTTCTTCCAGGTCTGTAATTTCTTTATCTTTTCTTCTCATATGAAAAGCTTTGGGAGTGCGTACCATGAAAGATCTCCTGAACGATAGCCAATATGCTTAGTCAACTAACTAACGGCCAAACGCAAATCAGCATTTCCACAATAAGTGGTTGAATGGGCAAGCCGCCTATCTTCTTCGCTCCCCCATTGACAGCCTACCGATGCGCTGGGCGATATAGTTACCTTCGTGGATTGCCTTTAAGATGTTAGCCGGGTATAACGCATCCCCGACGATGTGAACCTCATCGACGTCCACTGCATCAAGGAGTTTCCTCTCGGATTTCGCTCCTGTAGCCAGTACAACAGTGTCACATCCAATAACCTGTCTCTTTCCTGACTTGTCGGAAACGACTACGCCGGCGTCAGTTATCTCTTCAGTTCTGGTATTCTGCAGTATTTCAACACCGCGTCTGATAAGCTCTCGTCGTAGGGGATAATATGTAAAGCGTACCATGCGCTTACCTATCACGGTCCGAACTACCATCGTTACCTTTTTACCTTGACGAGCTAAAAGCTGCGCTGTTTCCATAGCTACTTGGCCCCCTCCCAGCACCACTACTCTCTGCCCTGTACCGGCCTTACCAACTATCACTGCACGAGCCATAACTACATTGTCTCTATCAACGCCCGGTATTTCAGGAATAAGTTCGGTCGCACCGGTAGCGATAACTACTACCTCCGGGTTCATTTTATTAACACTTTCTGGAGTGGCTTCCTTGCCAAGCTCAACTTTTACGCCGGTTTTCTCCAACTGGATTGAAAGCCATTGTGTCAAATTGTTGAATTCTTCCTTCTGAGGTGGCTTAGCTGCTAGGATTAGCTGCCCACCTAGTTTGTCCTCTTTCTCCCACAGGGTTACATCGTGGCCTATTAGCGCTGCCGTCCGAGCTGCTTCCATTCCTGCCGGACCGCCGCCCACTATCAGGACCTTGTAAGGGCGTAGTGTCGGGGTAATTCTGACCTCTGCTTCCATTCCATACTCGGGATTCACGGCACACCTTTTCACACCGCGACCCTGTATCCCGTCATCCATGCAAGTACAGCAGCCGATACATTGCCTAATATCTTCAGGGCTTCCCTCATGAGCCTTTTTAGCCCATTCAGCGTCACAAATCAATGGCCTGGTTAAACCAATGAAATCTGCTTTGCCTTTCTCCAAGACCCATTCCGCTAATTCGGGGTTGTTAATTCTACCAATGGCACCAACAGGTACCGTAGCTACCTCCTTGACCATTTCGGCAAAAGGAACCAAGCAGCCTAGCGGCGCCGAATATGGTTGCACAGACCACGGGATAACTGCATCCTGGTGCGTCGATGATATAATAATATAGTCCATCCCCGCTTTCTCTAAGTAGGGGACAATTTGCTTCACATCGCTTATGTGAGTCCCCGGGACACCCTCTGCAAGAAAGTCGTCCCCGTTCGCCTTAAACCCGACGACGAAATCCTGCCCGCACTTCTCTTTTGTTCGCTTGATTATTTCATAAGCAAATTTTGCCCGTTTTATTGCGTCGCCACCCCATTCATCTGTCCTCTTATTGGAATAGGGAGACAGGAATTGCTGTATCAGGTAGCTATGAGCACCATGTGGCTCGACACCATCAAAACCAGCCTCCTTAGCCCTCCTCGCCCCCTCAGCATACCTCTCGATTACATCCCAGATGTCATCGACAGTCATCTCTCGGGGCAGGGCAGCATGGAGCTGTGCTACGGCTGAAGGTCCTATAGCCTGTCCTGACAGTGGTGTGTGCATATGGTACAACCCTCTTCCTGGATGAAGGAATTGGACCATCACCTTTACCCCATCCGAAGCATTTCGTATAGTACTGGCGAGCTTGGTTAGCGCAGGAATATACTTGTCATCGGTGAACTGGAGACTCGCCGGACTCTCAGATTGTTCTTTGTGAATACAGGAGCCCCCAACTATTATGAGACCGGTACCCCCCGCCGCCCGAGCGGCATAAAAACTTATCAGCCTATCATCAGCGTACCCTTCCGCATTTCCCCGCGCCCCTATTTCTCCCATTACAATCCTATTTTTAACTTCCATCTTCCCAAGTTTAAATTTCTCAAAAAGCTTCGGATATTTCACCATCTCTTTCTCCTCTTTCACCTATTCTAATTACAATACCAGGCACCAGGCTTAGGCTACTTTCGTTTGGCTTTAGAATAACAATCGTGACAGAGAACCACACAGTTAGCCACGCTATCCGGTTTACCCGTCTTGTGTAATGCTTCCCAAGCGCCATCAGTTTTCTCTCCCCGGTTTAACCAGACTAGCCTCTTTCTACAATCCTCGCACTCACCGCCAGCCCGTTCCCATGCCTGTGCAACGAAATAAATATCTTCCCAGACCATTATTTCTCCTTCCTTCAATCCTCTGCTTAGATTTTGAAACAATTTTAACTGCCAGAATTTTAGGCAGGGCATCAAAATTATACCAAACAATGGACACTGTAGCTAGATTGCCGAGTAAAGTCAAGCACATGAATGGGTTCGTATGATTAGTGACACAATTATTGAGCGGCTTCTTAAGTCTGTCCAATGTCTTTCACCCCCTTGAATCCCCCTGCCTGCGCCGAAGCGGCTACGCGCAGGCAGGCCTCTTCTGGAAGGCGAGGGGGTAATAGATGAAGAGAAGGGGGCTGTCAAGCCCCCTTCTCTAAAATTACTTCCCCTTTCCCTGACCAGGGAAAGGGGAAGTAATGGGGTAAGGTCAAACCATCCAGGAGGAAGACTGGCATGTGCATCATTCTATCTGAACTAGCTTAGCTTACACCCCGGCTTTTATACTCTTGCCATCTATCCGAACAATGGCTATAATAAAGCCCAATTAAGAAAAGGAGAATTTGTAAAATGCCATCTTATGCTTTTTTTCATAATGAGTTTGTTCCTTTATCGGAAGCCAAGATAGGAGTTATGACACACGCCCTTCATTATGGCACTGGCCTTTTCGAAGGGATTAGAGGTAACTGGAACAGCGAACGGAAGCAGATTTATATATTTCGTATCAGAGAGCACTATGAACGACTGCACAATGGCTGCCGATTGCTAAAGATTGACCTGCCTTACACCGTTGATAGGCTGAGTGAGATAACTGTGCAACTGGTAAAGAAATGCGCCTTTCAGGAGGATATATACATTCGTCCTTTAGCCTACAAAAGCTCCGAGTCTCTGGGTGTCCGTCTTCATGACCTCGATAGCAATTTCCTGGTTTTTGCCATTCCCTGGGGGCGATATTTAGATGTGGATAAAGCCAGATGCGTTGTTTCCTCGTGGCGACGCCCAGATGATAATGTAATTCCACCACAGGCTAAGATTACCGGACTCTATGTCAATAACGCCTTTGCTAAAACAGACGCTGTAGAGAATGGCTTCGATGAGGCAATTATGCTTTCTCCAGATGGCCATATCTCCGAGGGAACCGGTGAGAACATTTTTCTGGTAATAGATGACAAGTTAGTTACGCCAGCAAGTTATAATAATATCCTCATGGGTATTACCCGAAATACAGTAATGGAACTAGCACGAAATGAGTTAGGCGTCGAAACAGTTGAGAGGCAAATCGACCGCGGTGAACTCTATATCGCCCAGGAGTGCTTCCTTACCGGCACTGCTGCTCATATAACCCCTGTAGCCGAGGTAGACCGCCGTCCGATAGGTGACGGTGAAATCGGCAAGATAACAAAGAAATTACAGCAACTCTACTCCGATGTGATACGAGGCAAAAATAAGAAATACCTTAGCTGGTGCACTCCAGCATATAAAAATAGCCCTGCGGTAAAGCGTAAGTGATTGTCAATGATATTGTTACCGGTATCATAGCAGTAGTCATCGGTTACCTCCTCGGCTCCGTTCCAGCAGCCTACATCGTTACCCGTATTGTCACCGGTAAAGATATCCGTCAGCTGGGAGGAGGCAATGTTGGCACTCGCAATACCTACGTGCAGGCCGGGCTGGCAGCGGCTATCGTCGTTGCGGTTTTCGATATTGGGAAGGGGACAGCAGCGGTAGTCATTGCCCACTACCTGTTAGATGTTCCCTACCTTTTCGTGCTGACAGTCGGTGTGGCCGCAGTAGCTGGTCATATGTGGCCAATCTACCTGAAATTCACCGGGGGCAATGGTCTAGCAACTACCATAGGTACTTTATCCCTTCTGATGCCCAGGGAACTGCTGATTGCTTTAGCCTTAACACTTTTATTTATAATTATTACCCGTAACGCCGTTCTCTCGGTAAACATCAGTCTGCTTTCAGTATTGGTATCTCTCTGGTTACTGGAAGAAGCAGAACTGCGCGTTGCTCTGTTTATCTTCTCTATTGTTCTCTTATTGATGATGGTATTCCACTTTCTTCCCACAGCCAAAGCAGCCCTGGCTAAGGCGGGAAGTAGAGAAAACTTGTTCGCTGAACTCCGGCATAAGGAAAAAGCTAAAAGCTAAGTAAGACGGAGAGATTTTTAAAAACACATCCGTCATTGCGAGGAGTCCCGATAAAGTCGGGACGACGAAGCAATCCGTAAATGGTTTGAGATTGTTTCGCTCACAATGACAGGCAGGGGTTGTTAAACACTCTCATGGAAGAAACTTAAGTTACGCCAGTTGCCTGATGACAGCAATTACTTTACCCTGAATTTCAATATTATCTGGCTCAGCGTAAATCGGCTTCATCTGGCTATTTGCTGGTTGGAGCCGCACCCGACCCCGTTCAAGATAAAACTTTTTCAGCGTGACCTCTTTTTCCGCTTTAAACCATACCGCTGCCATCTCCCCGTTCTCTACCGCATTCACATACTGCATCAATACGATATCGCCATCGTTAATCAGTGCATCCACCATCGATGAGCCTTTCACCTTCAAGGCATAGACCCCCTTTTTGGCATGGGTCAAATCTTCGCTGACTTCTAGAGTGTCTGAGGAATCAGTAGTATCCCAGGCATCGGCAGCAGGCACTGGTATCGGTGCACCGGCTGATATTTGGCCAATGATAGGCACCTTAAAGCTGTGCCCTGTAGCTGGAGACCGGGTGAGCAGCTCGATGCCGCGTGAAATCCCGGAATGCCGCCGAATATACCCCTCTCTTTCTAGTATATCCAGGTTATAGTCGACAACAGAGGTCGAACTGATGTCGCACCCACTTACTATGTCCCTCACGGTAGGTGGATAGCCGGCATCCGACCAAAAACGGCGGACAAAATCAATTATGCGCTGCTGCCTGGATGAGAGTGTTTTCACCTATCCTCTATAAAATAGTCTTAATATGTGGCGAACACATGTTCTATTAATAGAATATATTTGATTATATTTTTTGTCAAGCCCCAAGTTAGAAATTATTTATAACCTAACCCTCTCTTGTAAAATGATATAGTTCAGTGGGGGACTATTGCCTTGAATTCATCTGCGCGGCTTGGTCTTCTTTCTGCCACGTCAGGTGTCAACCTCCGGTTCTTGTCTCGGTGCGATGAAAGACCCAGCGCATCGTAACCCCAAAAATGAGGCTCACCACAACGAGACCAACACCTACTATCCCAAACGCCATGCGATATGAGTAAGCACCAATTAGAACGCCGCTGACCATAGGGCCGCTTGAATGGCCGATGTCCATGATGCTGGAAAGAATACCCAGGGCACTGCCACGGCTTTGCGACCGGGCTAAATCTGCTACCAGTGCCGAGGTGGAAGCCGTCACCGTCGCTAAACCCAGACCGAATATAGCTATAAGCACCAGAATAACCAGGTAGTTGGATGATAGCAGCATAGTGGCGGTGGTGATACCTCCCAGAGCCAGCCCAGAGATAATCATTGGTATGCGTCCGTAGCGGTCAGACAGCCGACCCATTATGGGTTTGGTCAATGTAGCCATAAGTATCTGTGCGGTAAATAAGAGTCCAATCTTCCAGGCAGGGTACCCAAGACTCTCATTCAGGTAGATTGGTAAGAATGTTTCCACGCAACCGAAGGCGAAATACTGCACAGCCTCAATTACGCTCGTAACTAAAATTCCGGGATGGCGAAAAACAAAGGCAATTTCCTGACCGTATTTGCCGCGCTCGCGTTTCAAGGCTTCCCATGTGGAGCCTGATGTCGCGGTGGCAAGTGGTAACCTGATAGCGGCGACGAGAGCCAGTACTCCGGCAAAACCATCTGCCAGATAAACCCAACGGAAGTCCTCGCCAAATATCAAGATTCCGCCCACGAAGGGAGCCAGGAAGCGCCCCACCATCGTGGCGGAAGAATACCAGCCCATACGCTCGCCCCGTCCTTTTTCAAAGGTATCGGCTACCGCTGCCATAGCCACCGGACCTAGAATAGCTGTGGCTAGCCCATGATAGATGCGCACTAAGACCAATTGCCAGGGTGAGGTAATCAGCAGATATAGGAAAGGTGCGGTGGCAAATACAATAGCTGCCATTAATATCACACGACGTCTTCCGATAATATCTGAAAGAATACCGGCGGGAAGACTGACAATAATACCGACTACCGTTGAGGCCGCTGCGATGAACCCAACCGTGGAGACCGGCACTCCCATGGAGCGAATAAACAGTGGGAGTACGGGGTTCTTAGCCATCGTAGAACTGAAAATAGCCAGTCCACCCATTAGACACAGAAGTATGAAAGGTGAAGCCTTTATCTTCATTGGGCGTCAGTTTCCCTCCGAGGGCTTTGTAGTATGTCATGGGTTTTTTGGGTGAAATCGGCCAAGCTTACTTCCACTTCGCCTATCAATTTCTCCACTTCATTCCGTGCGGCGACTTCCCAGAAGTCACGCTTCTTAGCCTCAGAATACCAGCGCTTTAACTTTTCCAAATCGCTTTCTAATTCTTCTACTTCCTCAATGTTAAATTGATGAGCCTGACGCTCTCTTTCTATGTGCCGTAAACTCTTCTGACATTCCTTGATTATTTCGGAATATTCCCGTTCTCTTCCCTGTTGAAACTTAGCTATGGCACGCTGCTCCTGCGCCTTGCCAAAGTGAGTTACTATATACAGATTTGTAGTGCCACCCATTTCTTCTACGGCGTGGGCAATGTTTTCAATTTTGGTCGACAATGGCTTTCTTTTGGGCAACAGCCAGCCTCCTCCTTCGGTAGAAAGTGCACCCATCTTCTTTAATTGACGCCAAACGAAAACCCTTTTGCGGGAAGGTTCCGGTGGCAACCAGTAAGTGAATAGTAACCATTCCATCAGTGCTTTCCTTGACAAGTATTGTACTAAAATTTCATAATTGTAACAACTGTTACAATTATAATAAAACAGGGAGGTAACTGTTATGGAGAATCAGCTGGGGTATTATACTGAGACAGGTAAGTACCGGGATAGGTTTGACCAGGGGCTTCCGGCGATGACTGCCTACACTGCTTTTAGGCAGGCGGTGTATAAAGACGGGGCGCTTAGTCAAAAGATGAAACGGCTTATCGCATTAGCCTGTGGACTTCAAGCAGGATGCACTCGCTGCACACAGGGGCAGACCAAAGATGCCGCAGCGGCCGGAGCCACTAAAGAAGAAATATTGGAAGCTGTAGCCGTAGCTGTTGTCATGGGTGGTACGGCCGTCAGTGCTGAGACATGGAGAGTGGTAAAGGTATTAGAAGAGCTTGGCAAGTGGTAAAGATTCTTACAGTTTTGGGGAAGAGTTTATTTAATGAATAAAAGGAGGCAATATTATGAAATGGGTTACTCGTTCACATGTGCATGTTGACCGCGTCGCCTGCCCTTGGCTTATCAGGAGGTTTGTCGACAATGAGGCGGAGTTCCTCTTCGCGCCGCCGGCTGAAGTAATGAATGTCGCCAAGCGTGAGGGAGCGATTCCTTTTGATGTCATGGGACAGGCAGAACTGGATCATCATGAAGGCAGATGCTCTTTTGAGTCGATTATTAAGAAGTATGACTTAAAGGATAAAGCCTTGCTGCGCTTGGCTGAGATAGTCCACGCCGCCGATGTTGTTCAAGACATCGATAAAGACCAGATAGCGCGCGGACTAGAAGCGATTGCCGTCGGTTTCGGTCTGCGGTACCCCGATGATGAGGAGAACCTGGATTATCAGTTTGAGGTATATGACGCGCTCTATGCTTGGTGCCGCCTTCAGGTAGCAAAGGGCTAGTAGCCCTGCCTATCTATCCAGTAAGAGGGTAACCAGCAGTGCTGAGAAGAGGATACAAGCACCTGAGGAAGTGCCGACATCAACCTTTTCTTCTTAAACATTAGTTCGGGAACTGTCCTGTTTTACTCCATGTCCAGGTGCTCTTTAATAGCTCTGTGTACCTCGTAGCGAAGCTGGGCGTCATCGAGATAGCCGAGTAATCTTCCTAACCGTTGTTTTGAGATTGTCCTTATCTGGTGAGCCATTATAATAGATTCCAGAGGCTGTCCCGCTTTTCCTTCTGGCAAGAGAGTTTCAGATGGATACAACCGGCGTCGTGTTGATGTAAGAGGCAGGACAGTTACATTAGGCATAGCTTGGTTGAATTCTTCGTTGCTTACTATGAGTACCGGGCGCGTGCCACTTTGTTCTGTTCCTATCGCTGGGTTAAGATTCGCCTGTATAACTGCCCATTGTAAAGCTGTCATTAGCCCGTACTCTCTATAGTTTCAGCATCGGCATACCGGAAATCTGCTTCGACCTCCTCTATGTCTTTTATGAATAATGGGTCCTTTGCAGCTTCTTGCCACAGAGCTTTTCTCGCTTGTCGCCTTAGCTCTTTCAGTTCCTTGAGTAACGCTTGCTCTACCAGAGCATTCTTACTCGGTGCAACACCTTTAGACATAGCCTCGTCCAGTGCCGTCAGGACATCAGTATGCAGGTTAAAGGTCGCTTTCCTGGTCTTTCCACGCATCTGGGTAATCCTCCTCTTTGTATCCTACCATATACTTCCATAAATGGCAAGCAATATTGGGAAGCACATTTATTTGAATTACCGAAGACAAGTCGGTTTGACAAATGCCGAGAGTTACCCACGCTCAATGTGAGTATGATACGAACAACTACTGTAGACGCGGAAATAGTCTTCTCAAATAGAAGAACCCCCCAAGACCAAAACTGGGGCAACTCTAGAAACTACTCTGTGCTCACAGATTGTATCTAAGAAGGATTATGATTGGCGTTATACCCTTCGGATAGCCTCTTCAGCTCTTTGCAGTCGAGCTTCCGGCCGGAGATGAAGGTTTAGCCTGGTTTAGCTTCTTCATCAAGCGTGATTTGCGCCGGGCAGCATTGTTGGGATGGATAATCTTCTTTTCTGCCGCCTTATCCAGCGAACTGATGGCAGCGACAACCGCTTTTTGAGCCGTCTCAAGCTCACCAGCGAAGATAAACCTTTCTGCTTTGTCGATATTGGTCTTACTTAGGCTACGGACAGATTTAGTACGTACCCGTCTTCTTTCCGCTACACGCACCTGTTTTTTGGCTGATTTAGTAACTGGCAAATCTACCTCCTAATGTTTTTTCTTTAATAACTTACCTACGTAAATTTACTTCGACGAAATATAATCCTTAAAACTCCCTAGCGTGCATTCAGGATATCGGTTTGAGCGCTCGCTTTTGCCTGTGTTCCATCTCCTAACCTGATGGCACTTATCACTCCCCGAAGTCCCTCGATTTTTGCTAAGAGCCGACTTAACTGTTCCAGACTAGCCGTCTCTAAGGTTAGGAATATTGATACACTATGGTCATCATTATTGTCAAGGCTCACAGAAACAATGTTAATCTTTTCTTCAGCCACGATGGTAGTAATATCGCGCATCAACCCAACCCTGTCCCAGGCATCAACTTGAATCTTGACCGGATATAGCGCACCACTCTCTCCCCACTGCACATTAACCAGTCTATCTTTCTCGTCTTCATGGACCACATTATAGCAGTCCTGACGGTGGATGGTAACCCCCCGGCTACGAGTGACATAGCCGATAATCTTATCACCGGGCACAGGATGGCAGCACTGCGCCAGGTGCGTGAGTAAATCCTCCACCCCCTGCACTTTAATTGCTGATTTTAGTTGCTTACGCGGTGAAACTTCGGCTACCCTGGGCTGTTGCTGCACAGCGGCCAGTTTCGATGCAATTTGTTGAGCAGTGATGCCTCCATATCCGATGGCAGCATAAAGGTCATCCAGGCTGTCATAGTTTAATGCCTTGGCGAGTTTCTCCCGCTCGCTGAGTTTTATGCCCAACTGTCGCATCGACTTTTCTAGAAGCGCTTCACCTTGCCCAATGCTTTCTGTTCGTTCCTGTTTCGTAAACCATTGCCGTATCTTTTCCTTGGCATGTGATGTCTTGACATAACCCAGAACCGGATTCAGCCAATCACGACTCGGCCCCTTACCCACTTTGGCCGTCATAATTTCGATAACGTCACCATTATTGAGTTGATAACTAAGTGGCACCAGCCGGCCGTTAACCTTTGCTCCGATACAGCGATGCCCCAGGTCGGTATGAATCCGGTAGGCAAAATCAAGAGGAGTAGCACCCTTGGGCAAATCCTTTATTTCTCCCTTGGGTGTATAGACAAAAACCTGGTCAATAAATATGTCGGTCTTAACCGACTCCAGAAACTCTTCGGCACCACTTAGTTCACGGTGCCACTCGACTAATTGGCGTAGCCAGCCTATCTTCTCTTCCAGGTGCATATCCCTCTTGTCACCCTCTTTGTACCGCCAGTGAGCCGCCACGCCAAATTCAGCAATACGGTGCATCTGGTAAGTGCGAATCTGTATTTCTAATGGGGTTATGCCCTGCCACATTACCGTAGTATGTAGCGACTGATATCCGTTTGGCTTGGGATTAGCGATGAAGTCATCAAACTGCTCAAGCAGGGGATGCCACAGATTGTGTACAATACCTAAAGCGCTGTAACAATCATTCACACTATCCACCAATACCCGAACTGCAAGAAGGTCATGAATGTCATCAAAGTCTTTACCTAGGGCGGCGTATTTCTCCATTTTCTGGTGTACGCTGTAGATATGCTTGGGTCTGCCTGATATCTCGGCTTTCAAACCTGCTCGCTCAAACTCCTGTCTTAAAGTCTGAATTACCTGTGCAATAAAGCTCTCCCGCTCAGCACGCCGATTAGCCAGCAACTTGGAAATATGGTGATACCTCTTTGGTTCCAGATGGCGGAAAGACAAGTCCTCCAACTGCCATTTTAGCTCCCATATACCGAGACGATGTGCCAGGGGAGCGTATATTTCTGCTGTTTCCTGGGCAATATGGCGTTGCTTTTCCCAGGATAGGGCGTATAAGGTGCGCATATTGTGTAATCTATCAGCCAGCTTGATAAATACCACGCGAAGGTCTTCAGCCATCGCCAGCAGCATTTTCCTTAGGTTCTCTGCCTGCCTTTCCTTCGCTATATCATTTGGCCTTCCAACTTGCCCTGGCTCTTGCCAGGAGAGCTTACTCAGCTTGGTAATGCCATCGACTAGCTTAGCCGCCACTGGACCGAACTTGGCTTCGATATCCGAAATGGGTATCCCACAATCCTCGGGGACATCGTGTAGTAAAGCAGCTACCAGAGAGTCGCCATCAAGCTGAAGTTCAGCTAAGGTCAGGGCAACCTGTAGCGGGTGTTCCAGATAGGGTTCACCTGATTTACGTAGCTGGCCCTCATGTGCCTTCATGGCAAAATTATAGGCATCTTCAACCGCCGCTACCTTCTCTGGAGGAAGATATTCCCGCGCCTTGTCCATGAGCTGACTAAAACTCATCGCTCACCCTGCCCCGGTTCTACTATAACAATAGTATAACGCAAGGGGCTGCTTCTGTAAAATTATTATGTTCGGAAATCCGATCCCAGGAAAGAGGGGCGAGTGCCTCTCTTAAACGCCCTTAGGATGCAATGAAGCCAATAATCAAAGGTAAAAGCTACTTGGTAGTTCGAATCCGATGCGGGATCCCAACTAACCCTCACGAAAGTCCCGATTCTATTTTATTATCAAAGGTATATTTGTTCTTTAAAGAACAAAAACAAATGTTAAAGTGTATGCTGACGCATTCTCATATCAGGCGATTAATGAGAGGCAACTGGTCTCCCGAGAACCAAAAAGCGCTTAAGTCCCGCATTACCGGCGGATTTTCAAGAATGTCCGCGAAGCCAACCACGGAAGGAATTCCGGGACAGCCGCGCCCGATATAAATCCCTTACTGGACTCTCTGGGGTGAATTCTGACGATTACTGCTCTCTAACGGTTGAAACAAGGGCCTTCCCAGCAGCCCGAGTTGAC
>JAZDPB010000069.1:0-5085 GCA_043797985.1 Chloroflexota bacterium | reverse complement strand
GGGAAAGCTGGAACTAGTACAGGTGACAAGATAAAAACTGTAATGCTATAATAGCAGCGAATCCTAAGCAGGTAGAAAAGGTAATTGAAAAGCGAGGCTGCCTTTTTCAGAGATTAAACGCCAGTGTCATTAGAGTAAATCTTGAGTCTGGATGAGGAGGGGTTTAAGATGACAGGTGCTACTTCAAAAGAGGCTCGGCCAGCACAGCAACCATTTAAGCTGCGAAGAGATGCCGTCCAGCCCGAAGCCTTAAAATTGATTTCGGAGGTAATGGCTAGGAGGTACAGTGTCATTCCATTTGAGGTAAAGGGTAATGTTCTGCGGGTGGCTATGGCCAACCCGGCCGATATCTTTGCCATAGAAGCCCTGGCACACCAGACCCAGATGCGGATAGAACCTGAGGCAGCTAATGCCCAGGAAGTCCTAGAAGCTATTGACTTCAATTACCGCTCCTACACGAGGATAGGAGACCAGATTTCGAAAATTTCTTTGTCCGAAGAAACAGCCGGGGAAGAAATTAAAAGTGATATTGATGCTGTTACCGATGCCCCCGTAGTCAAGGCTCTGACACTTATTCTGGAGGAGGCGGTGAAAGCCCGCGCCTCCGATATCCATCTTCAGCCTGATGAAGATAAAATGCGAGTGCGCTATCGTATTGACGGCACTCTTAACGATATCTCAACGCTGCCCTTAAAGGCCGGCGTCTCAGTTATTTCCCGAATTAAAATCATGGCTGATATGAATATTGCCGACCACCATCGTCCTCAGGATGGTCAATTATCATTTAAACCATCAGACCGTCCCGAAATAGATGTCCGTGTTGGTATTATACCCGTGGTAAATGGTGAGATGGCAGCATTACGGCTTCTTGATAAATCCAGAGCCCTCCTGCCCCTCTCGTCCCTGGGGTTTCTTCCCGAATGTCAGCAGAAGTTCGAAGCGATGCTGAAAGTTCCTCACGGCATGATTTTACTCTGTGGCCCTACCGGCGCCGGCAAAACGACTACCCTGTACTCTGCACTCAACAGTCTCGACAAAAAAGGAAAGAACATCATTACTGTTGAAGACCCCGTGGAGTATCGCTTTAACGGTATTAATCAGATTCAGGTTAACGCTAAGGCTGGTCTCACCTTTGCTGCGGGACTCAGGTCGATACTGCGTCTTGACCCCAATGTGATATTGGTTGGCGAGATACGCGACAACGAGACAGCAGGTATTGCCATCCAGTCAGCTCTCACCGGGCATCTGGTACTATCCTCAATTCATGCCAATGATGCCATCGGCGTAGTCTCGCGCTTCCTTGATTTGGGTTCCGAGCGATTTATGATAGCCTCCGCACTTACTGGTGTAATCGCACAACGGATGGCACGAAAGATTTGTCCCGATTGTGCTCAGATGGTTGAAGCTCCTGTGGCAGAGCAGACAGCCTACAGTAAGGAAACCGGTGAGGAGAGACGTGAATTCCTTTATGGTAAGGGGTGTAAATCGTGCTCTTATACCGGCTATCGGGGCCGAACCGGAATCTTTGAAATTTTGCGTATAAGTGAAGGACTAAGAGCAATGCTGCTGGAGGGTGCTAATGCCAGTCAGCTGCGAGACCAAGCACTAAAAGAGGGGATGATACCCTTGATGAAAGATGGTATGCTAAAAGTGAAGGCAAATATTACTACTCCGGCCGAAGTACTGCGTGTCGCCTACTCTGTAGAGTAGTAATAGACTCCTCTAGGACACCTGGAAAATCAGTAAAAATGCTTGGGGTGAGTTAGATGGTTTATCAATACGTAGCCTATAATGAAAGCGGGGGGCTGGTCAAAGGGAAGTTATCTGCCGCAACTGAAGAGGCAGCCACTGAACTATTGAGCTATGCGGGTTACAAAACCGTTAGCCTCAAACCATATGTCCCATTTTTTAACGTGGATAAACTATTGGGACCCTCCAAGGTAAAAACGACTGAGATAATGCTTCTTTATCGTCAGTTGGCATTGCTTATTGAATCTGGTACAAGTATTGGTGCCTCTCTTGGACTACTCCAGCAACAGGTAACCAACCGGACTCTAAAAAAGGTTTTGGCAGAAATAACTTCTGAAGTTCGCGGTGGTACCCAGCTTTCGACAGCTCGAGCCAAGCACCCAAAGATTTTCGCTCCGATGTATGTTCGGCTATTGGGCGTCGGTGAGCAGACCGGGAACCTTGAGACAATACTGAGACAGATAGCTGATTATATGGAGAAGGCAGCTACTACTGGCAAGGAAACCAAGAGCGCTCTTACTATGCCAGTAATTACTTTTGTTGCTGCCATTATCGTGGTCGGCATAATGATTGTCGTTGTTCTACCACAATTTGGCAAGTTATACGGCTCCATGGGAGCTAAACTGCCGCCCATGGCTAAGGCGCTTATTGGGCTTGGCGAAGGTGCTCAAAAGTATGGGTTATATATTGCCTTGGCGCTTCTTGTTATTGCCGTCATGGCTGCCTTCTATATCAAGACTCCTCGCGGCAGATACAAGCTGGACAAACTGCTCCTTAGACTGCCACTAGTAGGGCGAGTGAATCACCTTAGTGAACTTTCCCGCTATTGTCGAAGTATGGCTTTGCTGTTCCGTTCTGGTCTGCCTCTGACCGAAGCTATGTCTATGGCTATCGATGCGTGCGGTAATAAGGTGGTGGCTGCAGCGCTCGATGATGTGAGGGAAGATATGGTGAAGGGTGAAGGGCTATCCCGGCCAATGGCAAAGAACAAGATTTTCTTGCCTATGATGGTGCAGATGATTAGTGTTGGTGAGGAAACCGGTAACCTTGATACTACTCTACAGGCAGTAGCACAAAGCTACGAAACTGAGGCTGAAGATAGAATGCACTCCCTAATCGAGCTTATTCAACCTGCCATGACATTGGGTCTGGGTCTGGTGATCGGCGTTATTGCCATAGCTCTCTTTTCGACCATATATGGCATGACGGAAGGGTTTTAGCTGCTGCTGAGGAGAAGGTAATGCCACTGTCTAGAATATTAAGAAATGGTATTCGCTGTGAGTCAGGGGCAACCCTTATAGAAACGCTGGTAGCTCTGGCTATTCTGGGCACGGTTATTATTACCTTTCTCAGTGGCATATATGGTAGCTCCAAAGCTGCTATTCTTGCTGATGTACGGGCGACTGCTCAAAGCTTGGCTCAGACTCAAATGGAATATACCCAGAATGCTACCTATAGCCCTGGCGCTACCTGGTACCCCGCCGCCCCGATACCGAGTAGTAAAGATTATGTTGGCTACTCAGCTACGATAAATTCCACGCCGGTACACGGCTCTGAAGATGGTATCCAGAAAATAGCCGTCACTATCAGTCGTTTCGGGACTGGCGTAGTCCAGATAGAAGGCTATAAGAGGCAATAAGGTAAACAGATGAAGCCGGGTGAGAAAGGTTTTACTTTAGTCGAGCTGCTGGTGAGCCTTGCGATTACAGTGCTGATAACTGCGGCTGCCGGTGCTGCGCTATATCAGGTTTTCCGGGGTAGCACTCGCAATAATGACTACATGACGGCAGTGCGCCAGGTAGAGAACGCCGGTTTCTGGATTAGCCGTGATGCGCAGATGGCAAACAGTGTAACCACCAATGCGACGTCACCGACTCTCTTGGTTATCAACTGGACAGAGTGGATTACCGCTACCAGCGCTAACTACCACTCTGCCACCTATTTCTTTGATGGCCTGGCAAATGGTATCGGCTCACTTAAACGGAATCACTGGAGTACGGCCGGAGATAATCAGACAACTCTGATAGCCGGCAGTATCTACTATAACCCCGTTGATACCGTTAATACTACCTCTCTTAGCTATGAAGGTGAGTTGCTAACGGTAAGAGTAACTGCCCTTTGTGAGAACACTATGGAAACCAGGGAATATATTATTAGTCGTCGCACGAACCAGTGATGGTAGGAACACGATGGTAAGATTTTTGAAGCATTTGTTAAATGGTGAGAAGGGCCAGGCCCTGCCTGTGGTTCTGGCGGTGCTGGCAATAGGGGGGCTGACGATTGTGCCTGGCCTCAATTATGCCACCACCGTGCTCAATACCAGCCGGATGCTTGATGAAAGAATGAATGGTATTTATGCCGCCGGTGCTGGTGTGGAACATTGCCTGTGGTGTATAAATAATGGTAGTCCGGCAACATCAAACCTGACCGAAAATATTAACCAGATGTCAGTGAACATGACGACCGTGAATCAGGGAACCTACACATTTTATCTTGGTGGGCTGGCTATGCCTGGAGCTAAGTCTGACCGTCTTTCTATAAATAGTACTGTAACTTGGGATAGTGGCAACCGGTACAGGTATGTCATTAGCATCATCCGAACCGCTGAACCGGGAGCGGGGACGATACACATTCAGGAGGTCGGGGCAAGAATTCCTGTGGGCTATACTTATGATGACTCAGCGAGCCGGTCTGATGGTGGCCCTCTTTTAGATAACAAGCCCCCCGGTGACAATAACCCGGTGATGACACAGGATGCCGCGGGGGCTTATCTTTTGCGCTGGGTGTGGACGGCGAGCCGCCGTCCCGTTATTGAAGATACCGGTGGCGCGTTTACCTTTACCTTCTATATCACCGGAACCGGAAGTCTGGATGGTGAATATTGCTGGACAGTGTGCGACCCCACGTCCTATGGGTTGTGTGGTGAAATTACCGGTACATGGTATCAAATCACTTCCCAAGCAAAACGCCCCGCAGATAGTAGAACCACAGCGAAAATCGTGACTGATTTAGTGAAACAGACCGGCGGAGCGATTCATATCCTCTCATGGCGGATAATATTTTAGCCAGGAAAATCAGGAGGAGCATTGAAACTAAGATTCAAACTAAAACTAACTAGGACAACCCTGTTACTGATAGTGGCTGGGGTTTGTTTTGTAGCATCGGTAATGCTGAGTTTTGTTGTTTCGCAGCAGGTTCAAGAGCAAAATCAGTTGAAGGGAAAGCTAGCCTCGACTCAGTCAACTTTGCAGGGGATTCGACTAGAAAACATTTCTACCCAACAAGCGGAGCTGGAAGAGCAATTGAGTCAAGCTACATCACAACTTGAAGCGGTCA
>JAZDPB010000028.1:0-27515 GCA_043797985.1 Chloroflexota bacterium | reverse complement strand
TTCTTAAATGTATCGCAGTCGGCGTGTTTGGCATGGCTGGCGACATCTATCTTTGATGCACTGCACTCCAATTGCTTGTTAAACTTGCAATCTGCTGCCAGACAGGCTCCTATTCCTCCTGTGACGTTATTGAACCCACCCGTACTGCTCGCATGTATATATGTTACATTCTGCATGTGGACCAACGGTTATCGCTAGTGTGTGACAGAGCCCATCCATGTTGTAGGCACAGCTTTCCATGTTACATTTACTGATGCAACTCATATCCATATCCTCTACCTCCAATCGTTTGCTTTAATCCTAATCCAAGAAGTATTAAAAAGTCATAAAGCGAAAGGGCGGAAAAGTTACAAAACTATGACATTTTGACTTACGTAGATAGTAAAAATATTAGTTATTCTTAATGCTTCATACATAGTATAAGACATAGCGATTATTTATTGACCTCTCACCCTTTATCCTATTCCTCATGTCACCCTGAGCGTAGCGAAGGGTCTCGGGGGAGGGCCTTTTTGCCACCCCACTCCTAGATTCTTCGTCATCCGCCTCTGGCCGATTTCTCAGAATGACATTTGAGGCAAAGCTTCATAAGGGGGAGAGGGAAGCGACTTTAGAGAAGGCTTTGCCCTTATTAAACACCCCGATTTTGGTGAGACTAAGAGAGGCGAAGCCTCTCTTTCTTTTTCGCCCCCTTCCCTTAATAAGGGAAGGGGGCAGGGGGGGGACAGGTTAATAAAACTACCTCAGATATAACTATTTGACATTTCCGTAGGGCTGGAAGTATTCTGGAAGTATTATGGATATGATTAACATTGGCTGGAAAGAGCAATGAAGCAATATTGCGTGCTGGTAGTTGATGACGAGCCGCGCATAGTCAAGTTCCTCACACTGAGGCTTAAAGCATCAGGGTATGAAGTGCTGACCGCGTGTAACGGCTGGGAAGCCCTGGAAGTGGTGCAGTCACAGGAGCCAGACCTGGTTGTGCTGGACGTAGTCATGCCCGGCATGGATGGCTTCGAGACACTTAAGCGGGTACGGGCGGTGTCTGCGGTGCCGGTTATTATCCTCAGCGCCAAGGAAGCCAACACCGATAAAGTAAGGGGTCTTGAGCTAGGTGCTGATGACTATCTGGCTAAACCCTTTAGTCCCGACGAACTGGTAGCTCGAATTGAAGCCGTTAAGCGACGTCTGGCACCCAGCCAGGACCGTAAGGTAATCGATTCCATTACTTTAGGCGATATCACTGTTGACCTCAAGAAGCATCTCGTTATCTCTGGTGGGAAAGAGATGCCGCTCACTCGGATTGAATGGCTGCTGATGAGTGAACTCTCCCGCAATGCCGGAAAGCTCATGCTATACGAAGAACTGCTCACCAAGGTCTGGGGTCCGGAGTATCGGGACGATGTGCAGATACTCAGAACCTGGGTCAGCCGACTCAGGAATAAGATAGAGAAAGACCCCAATCATCCTGTAATCATCCGCACCATGCCCAAGACCGGCTACATGATTGACCTGCCAGCATCTGAGAATATTCCCCGCTGAACCTTGCCACTAGGCTTCTTAATCCACTAAATGTCATAGTTTTGTAACTTTTTCTCCCCTCATTTTATAACTTTTTCATTGTTGGCTTGATAATATAGTTTCGTTAAAACTATGGCGAGGATTGTATCTTTTTAGAGAACTCGTGCCTGCAGTTACTGACTTAATACAATTTAAGGAGGTACGAATCATGGCTAAAGAATCTCCCGGCAAGGAGTTACTGGAAGTCGCAATTGAGATTGAGAGGAACGGATACAAACGAACAGGCGCGTCATTTTAGATTGGGGTATTTTGGCGCTAGCACCGGAGCGGCGGCTGCCCTGGTGGCGGCTGCGGAAAGGCCGAACGTTGTAGGTGCCGTTGTCTCGCGCGGCGGTCGTCCTGACCTTGCCCTATCGGTACTCGACCGGGTGAAAGCACCTACTCTGCTTATTGTGGGTGGTAATGATTATCCCGTCATTTCCATGAATCGCCAGGCTCTTGCCGAGCTTCGGGTGGAAAAGGAGCTGGTGATTGTACCCGGCGCGACTCACCTGTTTGAAGAGCCAGGAACGCTGGAGCAAGTAGCTAAGCTTGCCAGCGAGTGGTTTTTAAAGCATCTTACTAGAAACCACAAATATGAGTAAGGAGGCGTAGTTATTATGAAGGTTTTGATTGCATGCTACAGTGAAACAGGAAAGACCGCAAAAATGGCCGAATATATTGCCGAAGGGGTTCGTTTCAGTGGTCATAAGGCAGTGGTGAAAAAAATAGGGGACGTAAAGAACGCTGCTGAGCTGGCCGGGTACGATGGCTATATTATTGGTTCCCCCACTTTTTCACTCGATGTACCGAAACCGATGCAAATATTCCTCTCTACAGTCGTTAACGCAAACCTCCAAGGCAAATTGGGTGGTTCCTTTGGCACCTACACGCATGATGTCGGCTACCAGCACGATTCTCATGCGCCAGCTAAAATCTTGGATATTCTGCAGAACGAACATAAGATGAAGCCGTTTGAATTGGGACCTTTCGTTCTAAAGGAAGATGTTGTTGATACCAGTGAGGGCATGCAGACCTGCCAGGACTACGGGCGTACGTTTGGAGAGAAGCTGGGCGCATAATAATGTCCTCCCTGAACAATTACAGTCCAGCCTGTAGCTATTTGAAGGGCTGCGGATGCATCGGTATGGGATGTTTAGGCTTTGAGAACTGATGCGGAACCCGCCGCCAATCCATAACGTCGCAGGAGTGTTAACCAGTTTATTGCATGGTACTCTAACTTCACCGGTGCGGCATCATCCGTCTTATGCCACTGAGGAAGTGACCTTATGTTGATGGTGTGATGTATCGTTTTCTCCGCTATTTTAGAAGTGCGAGATGTATCGGAATCAGCCCAGGCATTATCCTCGCTTTTATAACGCCGCGAAAGTAACTCCATATTTATCGTGTGATGAATTACCCCTTGTGCCGTACTGGATGTGTCCGTCCAATCGGGCTTAACTTTAGGACTGTCATCGGTCTTATAACGCCGGGAAAGCCACTCCATATCTATGGTATGGCATATTACATTGTCCCCAGTATCAGACGAACTCTGCCGGACTAAAGGACGAGGGTTAGGCTTAAAGCCAGGGCTAACTTCATATTGCCCGGGATGCGAGGATTCCACAGTCTGAGTATACCGCGTATTGCCTGGGGTGGTGGAATCTTCGCTAAAACGCTTGTGGTGGTCTAGATAATTCTTGAACGTCTCGCGGAGGAGCTTATTCTGACTAATCTCAAGTCTCCGGGATAAATAGATGGCACTCAGTGTGATAGCCGCACCTATTGGCGTGGTAAAAGGCTCTGGCATGGCTATCAAAACTATACCCAAGTTCCTCAATAGCTTGTAGACAGTTTTAGTCTTAATCATATCACCAACTGCACCATATCCCGCAGGATAAGCGTGAAACAACCTGAAGTATTCGAAGCGCACCTATATTAGTGCGTTTATTGAACATTTGTCAAGAGGCAATTTATTGTTGGTATTTCATTTAAGGTTGACCCCTTCCCCCTGTCCCTTCTCCTACAAGGAGAGGGAGAAGACTTTAGAGAGGGGCGAAGCCCCTCTCTTATTTACACTCCTCTTCCCATGACAAGGGGAAGGGGATACAGGGGATAGGGTCGTGCCAGAATAGATATTTAACCAACTAAAAGTAGAAACCTCAAAATGTCATTGCGAGGGCACGTTAGTGCCCGTGGCAATCTCGGTATTGGTAAGTTAAGATTACTCTCGGCTGCCAAAGAACTCCCGCCTGCCGAAGCCTCGTGCGGTGGCAGGTGTTCGGACTGCTTGCGCTAAAGCTCCCGCGTGCCAAAGTCTTGTACAGCGGGCAGGTCAGCGAAGGACAAGCGAGCAGGTCGCTTCGCTCGCAATGACAGGTGCAACAACTAAAATGCAAAGAATATGCGCAATGGAGCATTGACGTAATTGCGCAATTGCGTTATAATCCAGAACAAAGGAGGCTTTATGCCGGTTATTTGCATTGCTAACCAGAAGGGTGGCGTTGGTAAGACCACCACTGTAGCTGCCCTGGCTGATGGTTTGAGCGAACACAACAAACATGTATTGCTTATTGACTGGGACCCGCAGGGTAGCCTTACCATTACCATGGGTTTTGATACTGAGAAACTCGAGCTAACCGGGTATAATGTTCTAGCCAGCACTATCCAAAACAAAGGAAACCCATCTCTTCAAGACGTTATCCTCCATACCAGTAGTCCCAATATCGACCTTGTTCCGGCTAATGTAGAATTATCCCAGGCTGAGCTGGATTTAGTAGAAGCATCCAGTAGGGAACTGGTACTAAAAAAGATGCTCGAGCCATTACGGCGGTCTTACGATTTCATATTGATTGACTGTCTGCCCAGCCTTGGGTTGCTGACTATCAATGCCTTGTCGGCGTCCGACCAGGTGTTGATACCCGTACAAGCTGATTTCCTGGCTATGAAAGGGCTTATACAATTACTCAGTACAATCATAAGGGTAAGAGATAGAATTAACCCCGTTCTAAAAATCTTTGGCATATTGTTTACCATGACCAACATGCGTACTCTACATAGCAGAGAAGTTATCGAAATGAGCAAAAGAGTCTTTGGTGACAAGATAAGAATCTTTGAGACGATTGTTCCAGTTAGCGTTCGTTTCAAGGAAGCCCCGGTAGCCGGACAGTCGATTCTTACCTATGCCCCAACTTCCGAGGGAGCTAATGCTTATCGAGAACTGACAAGAGAGGTGATGAAATGAAAAGGGCTCATATAACCGAGGAGCGTATCACGATGACGGCATTAGACCGTCTCACGGGTGGTGAAAGGCCTGAGGTAGCTCCAGCCAGAAAGGAACCAGTAGGACAGCCTAAAGTTACTATGATTAAGCTATCCGTATTCCTGAATGGGGAAGAAGACGCCTATCTTGAAAGTCTGGCTTCGGCAGCGAAATTTAGTGGCGGGAAGAAGATTAGTAAAACGAAGCTGGTGGAAGCTATGGTCCGAGGCTTCCGTAATAGCAAGCTAGATGTGAGCGGTGTTAAGAATGATGAGGAATTGCTCAAAAGAGTAACTACGCAATTGCGCTAATGCGGAGATGCGTGTGTGCGTAAATGAGTAAAAGAATATTGGAATGGTCTATTTTTACTCTAATTGAATCTCATCACTGATTCCGGCATTATAATTGCATTTAGTGGGACTCTTTATTAATGTTTTCCCCGAGTTTGAATGGCTCTGTAGCTTGTTGTAGCTTGTTTTTAAGCCCCTTAGTGTTTAATCGTATAAGTTATCTTGACTTGTCCTTTTGTATCTATTAAACAATGGTTATCAGGCTCTAGGTAATGACGTGATAAAGCACCTGTCCCAGTTCTGTTAGCCAGTAATCACTACTGCCGATAGGACATGGTAAATTGGATTATCGGGTAGAAATGAGCCGCCAGAGGCTCGAACTCTGAACCTGCTGATTAAGAGTCAGCTGCTCTACCAGTTGAGCTAGCGGCCCATCGGACTCACTTAGTTTAACAAACATTAAGCCTCTGCGCAACTCATATATTTCCTTTCGCAGGTTGGGACTTTGCGGGAACGATAGGAGGTCGAGCTAATAACGCACATACCATGCCTACGCCAAGGAAAACGAGCATGACTACAAAAGCCTGCCTATAACTCCCCGTAGAATCATAGATGAACCCGGCCAGTAGCGGACCGCCCGCACCGAAGAGTGTCGGGATAGGCGCCGTCCAGCCCATAATCTGGGGATAATGACCACGTCCAAAGTACGCTCCAATCAGGACGGGCATGAGCACAAGTAGTCCTCCATAGCTAATCCCGCTCAGGACAGTGTGTAAATAGATGAAGGGAAGAGACCTGACATTCATAAGAATAGTCATGCCGACTGCGAACCCGACAAAGCAGACAACAGCCAGATACCTGCCTTCAAACCTGATGGCTAGGGTCCCGCACATCAACTGCCCAATAATACTCATCCCGGAAAGTAAACCTAAAGTAGTGGCGGCTGTCATGAGCGAGAAACCCAGGTCCTGAACATAGGCTACTTGATGGGCGGCCAGGAAATTCAGGCTGAATATATGAGCTGCCGAGAAGGCTACTACCAGCCATAAGGCAGGTGTGCGTAGCGCCTCCCCCACCTTCCAATCTACCGCTGTCTGATAGACCTTCGTTACCAGATTGCCCGAATCGCCTTCTTGAGGCGACCCGGCAGCTTCTCCGTCGGGGACTTGACCCAATTCCTCCGGCCTGTTTTTAATCAGTATTCCAGCAAGGACTACTGCTAGTACCAGGTGTATGCTGGCAAGGCAGACCCACCCCCATCGCCACCCCACACTGGAAATAAGCCAGCTTATGATTGGTGGGAGAGCAAGTCCGCCGATGCCCCCCGCGGCGATGACCAGACCCATAGCCACCGACCTTCTCTTTATAAACCAGTTATTGGCAATCGTGGTAGTAGCAATAAAACACCCGAAGGCTTGGCCTGCACCCGCCAAAATGCCGAAATAGAGATAAGCGTGCCAGACCTCCGTAATTCGGGACATAGCCAGCAAACCCAGGACAGTGGCAAGGTTACCAAAAATTATGTTCTTCCTGGGCCCAAACTTGCCGATACTGATACCGACAAGTGGTCCGAGCAAGCCCAAAACTATCCAGAAAGCAGTATATGGCCCGGACAGGGTAGACCGGCTCCAACCAAGCTCCTCAGATATAGTCGGCAGGAATACTCCGTATGAGGTGACAGCATTTCCAACCATACCAACGGAGACCAGCATGGCTCCCGCTAGTGCAGTCCATCCGTAGAATCTTTTTTGTCTTGATTTTGCAGGAATCATCAGTGCTCTCCCTTAAAGCTTTGCCCTAAAAGTACTATGTTCATGTCATTCTGAGCGTAGCGAAGAATCCGTATTATCCTCTTCGGAGAATGACTTTTAAAGCAAGACCCTCCCTAAAGATAGAAGGCTCATTTTATCATGCTCACACTCGTTTTACAAAATGGCGCAGACGTTCCATAATAATCTATTAGAGATATGATGTTAAATACTCTTGGGGGAAATTAGATTTTGTATGAAAGACTACTATCATATTCTGGGTGTTCCTGATAATGCCAGTCAGGAAGAGATAAAAAGTGCCTTTAGAAAGCTTGCCTTCAAATATCATCCGGATACCAGCCCTGACGATAAAAAGCAGGCGGAGGAGAGATTCAAGGAGGTAAATGAGGCTTATGGCGTGCTGGGGGACGAAGGCAGGAGGCAGCAATACGATTTTGCCAGAAAGGGGCAGTTCGCCGGTGCTGGTTATAATGCCGGATATGGAGGCTTCCAGTATTCCCAGCAGGATATATTCCGGGATATCTTTTCCAATCGTGCTATGTTCGACGAGATGAATCGGATGTTTAGTCAGGCCGGACTCAGGTTTGACCAGGACTTCCTTAGCAAAACGTTTTTTGAGGGCAGTGGCTCGGTATTGCAGTTCACCGTTGGTCCCGGTGGTATCAGCCGTAGAGTCTACAGGTTCGGAGGGGAAGCAGCCAACCAGCAGTCCCCGAATAGCGGAGTGTCCACATACAAGCCGAACTGGATGGGAAAATTGCTCTCTAAAATAGCGGTGAAGGTTGGTGCGTTTGCCCTGCGCCAGCTTTTCAGCCTGCAAGTTGCATCTCCAGCCATGCTGGACCTCGACCAGCATACCGAGCTTGAAATATCTCCGGCCGAAGCTGCTACTGGCGCCGAGAAGAAGCTTACCTACAAAAATGGCAGCAAGACTAGAAAGCTGATGGTTAAGGTACCGCCAGGAGTGAAGACCGGCACTCAGATAAGGCTCAAGGGTATGGGTGCTACCGGAGATAAGAAGCAGGGTGACCTCTATCTGTACATAAGGGTAAAGGATTAAATACTAATCCATCCTGGCGGCGATGCGAGCCAGCTCCCAGGAATACTGGTAGAGGTGCAGCCCTTTACTTGAGGCAATCAGCTCACCGTCATCAACCCCTATTTCACTGGACATATATTCCTTGAGCAACTGAAGGGCAGCCAGATTGGACGGAAAACCAGCCCATAAGTCCCACGACCGGAAGTATGCAATGAAATTGAGCTTATTATCACGGATTCTGGTATCTATCATCCTGAGGCAGGGGGGGTCTGATAAAAAGATTGACTTGCTATCGCCCACCGCCATAAAAGCCTGATTGGTATTATGCCCGTCCTCTTTATACATCCGGATTACTTCCGAGATTTGCTTTTCCAGGTACTGACCGTAGGTATATTGCTCCCCCTCGGCTTTATGCGCTGTCATAAGGTAAGGAAGGTAACTTTCTACATACTCCATAGAGCTAGGGGGTGGAACACCCTGGGGGACATCGGGTATTAGAGGTCTTGTGCCCGGGTGTCTGACCTGGACAATCACAAAGTCAAGCTCTTTACGGTGCTGACCGGCGTAGCTCCCACGGTCAATCTTATACTCATGCCCTTGCGTCAATGTTTGGCGCAGGCAAAGAAACCATGCTTCAGAAAGGTCTCTGGCATCAATTTTAGTTATTTCCAATGTAACAGTTCCTTCTATCTCCTAGATTATTTATCAACCTCACCCCTTTCCCCCTCATGCAAGAATTTCATCTCCTTCTTTTAGGAGAGGGGGGATTTTGGGAAGAAGGGTGAAACCCTTCTTAAGCATCCCTCACTTTCCTATCTCAACAGGTGTTTGAGAGGGGCTTCGCCCCTCTCGTATTATTCCCCCTTCCCTTCTAAAGGGAAGGGGGTAAGGGGGATAGGTTACCAAATCTCTCTTATCGTCCCTTCCGGAACATATTAAAGAATCTATCTTCGTACTCGCTAAATACACCCCAGCGTTCAAGCTCATCTCTCAATTCTCGCGGCTCGAGTTCTCCCTTCGCCACCATCTCAAAAAGCTCGTCAATCCTTACCCTGGCGTCAGCAGGAATTCCCGCTGCGTCTATATCCAGAAGCCCTCGGCTTCCCATTTGCCTTATGTTCTCTGGAAGAGAACGGCTGGTCAATTCATAGATAAATCTCATTATTGATACATCCCAGAGCTCATCTTCGCCCTTGATGATTGCTGTCAGCGGGTCACCGTGCTGGTCAAGGTCGGCATTTATCTTATCTACCACCGACGGCAAATTGTCCGATACGATATTAAGCTCTTTAGGCTCATTCTTGTAGCTATAAAACAGTCCACGGATGTTTTGGCCGTGCTCTTTCAATAACGCCTCGAGATACCTTTTGGCTTCTGCACCAAAACCTTCAAGATGAAAGAGATAGTAGGGTGTGACCAGCCTTGGCCTTTCGGCGATTACCCTGCCTTCTCTAATCACAGTCTCGGATATATTTTCTACCAGCTCGGAGTAAGCCGGTTCAGTCACCAGATAATAATGGATATTGGTCGTGCCGAATGTGTAAAGGCTCTGCTTCGGCGCTCTTAATATCTTTGTGTGCCTGACGGCTTCTCTAATTCTTTCGTCATCAGTCGCCATTTCTTTACTCTTAATAATTTAAGTTATTTCTGATAGCTCTCGCTTGTATTCATCCAGAAGATTAAGGTATTGGGAGTCTAGCTGTGCCAGTAGCTTACGCCATTCCTGTTGGAACTGAGGTTGTCTCTCCACATCTATGTTCGCTCTTGCCATTAAGCCCATCTGCTGCTGCATCGCTTGCTGGAGCTTGGCTTCAATGTCACTCTTGAGTGATTGGTAAGCCTGCTTTCTCTGTTGCTCGCCCTGCTCGGTATAGTGATTGAAGAGGTGCCTTAGCTGGCTATAAACATTCTCTACTTTCGCCTTATCACTCTTCAGGAGCTTTAACCCATCCATTATCTTCTTATTGTTTTTCTTGGCGACCTCGTTCTTTGGCAGGCCGATATTTCTGATTAGTACCTCGGCAGCACCGCCGCTAACATACTTTCTCACATTCCCCTGGTGTCGGCTCAGCTCGGCGGCTAGATTACAATCTTCCTTAAGATATCGGGCAGCCAGCTCCTCACCCTGGGGAGTATACTTCCATTTCAGGCGCTCTTCGGCAGTTGCCTCGCCCAGCTCTTTTACCTTTTCCATAGCTATCTCGCGAGCGCTCTTTATATCAGCCATAAGTCCTCCGCCTCGTTACAATACTTAGACTGTTAATTAATTTACTTTTAATCTAATTATACTACATGGCTGAAAATGCGCAACGAAAGGTTGTAGGGCGTTCTGCTTGCTTTTGGTTGCTAGAACGGTAGCAAATCCAAATGTCATTGCGAGGGCACGTTAGTGCCCGTGGCAATCTCGTTATTGGCGAGATTGAGATTGACTTCGCTTCGCTTCTCTTTAACTTTCCTGATATTAGGGCGTCTAAGAGGGACGAAGTCCCTCTCCCCAAACTTAGAGTTATCCGAAAACTGTCATTGCGAGACCATTCCGACGAAGTCGGAAGGCGAAGCAATCTCATCCCCGCTGATCCAGATTGCCACGCTTGCGTGCCGAAACGCACTTCAGCGTGCAGGCACGGGCTTCGCCCTAGTAATGACACAGGGACATCACTTTATCCAGCAGGTTGTTGTTCTAAGTCTGGAGCACTCAGGGTTTCGAACATCTTGTAATAGAGACCTTGTTTAGCTAAGAGTTCTTGGTGAGTTCCTGTTTCGGCGATTCTTCCTTGCTCAAGGACTATGATGCGATTAGCATCGGTCACGGTGGATAGCCGGTGAGCAATGGTGAGGCAGGTGCGACCCTGAACCAGGTGGCTGAGTGATTTTTGCATAAGGCGCTCGGTATGAGTGTCTACATTGGAGGTAGCTTCGTCCAGTATCAGGATGGGTGGATTGGGTAGGATTGCGCGAGCAAGGCAGATAAGCTGGCGTTGACCAGCGCTTAGATTGCCCCCTCGCTCTCCGACTGGCGTATCGTAGCCACGCTCTAAATGGGTTATGAAATCATGGGCGCCGGCTGCCTTGGCTGCCTGGATGACCTCCTGTCGGCTAGCCTCAATCTTACCATATCGTATATTTTCCTCTATGGTGCCAGAGAAAAGGAAGGGGTCTTGGGGCACAATACCCATCTGACGCCTTAGTGATTGCTGCGTGACTGAACGCACATCGTAGCCACCCACAGTGACCTCCCCGTTACGTACCTCATAGAAGCGGGCAATAAGATTTGCCAGGCTGCTTTTACCAGCCCCGGTCCGTCCCACTATAGCCACTGTCTCTCCCGGCTCGACCGCTAGGTTTATATCATGGAGCACATCGATACCGGGCTGATAGCCAAAACTGACCTGGTTTAACTTAATCTCCCCTTTTATCGGGAGCATCTCAATTGCCTGGGCGCTATCCTTGATTTCAGGTTCGACATCGAGCAGTTCGAAGACGCGTGTTGCGGAGACCATACCCCGCTGGAGCTCGGTATATTCCGCTGTCAATTCTAGCACGGGATTGAAGAAGCGCTGGACATAAAGTAGAAAGCTCAACAGGAAACCAACACCCAGCTGCCCGGCTAGTACCTGATATCCACCAAATATAATTACCAGGCCAGTAGCGATAGCTGTCAATACCTCGACTACCGGTGTCATGACCGATGTCAGCTTGACGGCGTCTACATTTGCAGTGAGGTGTGCCTTGTTTACCGTGTCGAACTGCTTAAGGTTTATTTCTTCGCGCGATAAGCTCTGGATTACTCGTACGCCAGAGATGCTTTCCTGAAGCTGAGCATTGACTATGGCGATAGCCTGGCGTACCTTCATGAAGGCGCGCCGAGCATATTTCTGCCATACGAATATCAATATAGCCAACGCCGGCACCACGGTGAAAGTGAGCAGCGCCAGTCGGGCGTTCATAATAATCATGACAGCAGCTATTCCTACCAGAGTCAGGGCGCTGGTCACGATGTCAAGAATACCACTGGTCATAAGCTGTTGTAACTGCTGTATATCATTCTGCACGCGAGACATGAGCTTGCCTACTTTATTATGGTCGAAGAAGCTCAGCGAGAGCTGTTGTAGGTGGTCGAACATCTCCGTACGCAGTGCGAAGAGTACCTTGTCGCTGGCAAAAGCTAAGTATTTGTCTTCGGCATACTGGCTAATCCAGACCACCAGTGCCGCTGCGACAAACACAATGGCAACTATATTGAGGCCACCAAAATTGCCAGTTTGTATGAAACGGTCTATTGCTACACCAATCAGGTAGGGCGGAGCCAGAGAAGCCACGGAACGAACGATTATACCAAGGGCTCCCAGAATCATCCATGCTCTTACCGGACGCAGGTATTTTGGCAGCTGCCCGATGACCCGTCGGTCATATACCTTGCCTAATACTTCATCTTCATCATCTTCAGCGTCGAGGGCACTATGGAGTTGCCCCACGGCAGGTGAACTTCCCAGGTACATGCTTACTCCTTAATGTGATTTTCCCCGGACTCTCTGGTTGCCGAGAGTTGTGATTCATATATTTGTCGATAAAGGCCGTTAATAGTCATAAGGTCATTGTGTTTACCTCGTTCCACTATCTCGCCGTCTTTGAGCACCAGAATAAGGTCGGCGTTTCTGATGATGGGTAAACGGTGGGTAATGATAAAGGTGGTTCGTCCCTTAATAAGTATGCTTAGAGCGTGACGGATAAGATGCTCAGTCTCAGCATCGACACTGGAGGTGGAGTCATCCATGATAAGTATTTTAGGATTTATGAGTAGAGTGCGGGCTAAAGCCAGCCGCTGTTTCTCGCCGCCGGAGAGGGTGATGCCCCGTTCACCTACCCAGGTGTCATATCCATCGGGGAGACTCTCGATGAAGTCGTGAAGGTGTGCCGCCTTAGCTGCGGCAACGATTTGCTCCCTATCGGCGTTTACTGCACCGTAGGCGATGTTATCACGAATGGTAGCTGAGAATAGAAAGACGTCCTGTTGCACTATTCCCACGTTCTTGCGTAGTGAGTCGAGGGCGACATCACGGATATCAATACCATCGATGGTGATACTTCCGTTGCTGGTATCATAAAATCTGGGGATGAGGTTGGCAATGGTACTCTTGCCACTACCCGAGCTTCCCACCAGTGCGACCAGTTTCCCTGGCTGGGCGCAAAAATTCACATTCTTGAGAACAGGAGCTACTGAGTCGTAGTTGAAGCTGACATTTTCAAAGCAGACTTCGCCCTTTATGCTGTTTAGCTTGATAGCGTTGGGTTTCTCCTGGACCGGTGACTCGGCATCCAGAATCTCTAGAATGCGTTGTCCCGCTGGTATTGAGCGGGCAATGAGAAAGGTTACAAATCCCAGACGGCGTACGGGCATTGCCATAATGCCCATATAGAAAATAAACTGGGTCAGTCCGCCTATGGTCAGGTTTCCAGCAATCACTTGGCCTCCGCCATACCACAGGATAAGAGCCGTAGGCAGAGTTATCAGAAAAACCATAAGAGGCTGATTGAAAGCTGTTTGACGGTCAGTATAGATTTCCTCGTCATAAAGCAGTTTTGCCTGATTATAAAATTTTTGACTCTCTTCATTCTGGCGTGAAAAAGCCTTTACTACTCTTATCCCGGTAAGGTTTTCCTCCAGTATGGTGCCAAGGACTCCAAATAACTGTTGAATTTTGAGCCAGACGGGGCGGAGACGCCGGCTGACATGGATTGCTCGTGCTGAAATTGCCGGCAGGAAAGCTAAGGTAAACAGCGCTAACCTCCAATCCATCGAGACCAAAATATAGAAGACTGCAAAGAACAAGATAAGTGTCTGGACTAAGCCCAGTAAGCCTCTGCTGATAAGCATACGTACTGCTTCCACATCGGCAGTGGCTCGCGACATAAGCTGTCCCGTCTGGGTCTTGTCGTGGTAAGCAAAACTCAGTCGTTGCAGTTGGTCGTAGAGGGCATTCCTGATGTCGTAGGCTGTCTTCTGTGAGGCAACTTCGCTGAGGTAGTTATGCCCATAGGCGAAGATGCCTCTTAAGGCACTGGCAGCAACCACCGCTGTCGCCGCCAGGATAAGGAAGCTGCGTTCCCCCTGGCCCATCACCGTATCGATAGCTTCACGGAGGACCCAGGGGACAACCAGGCTAAATGCAGTGGTCATGAGAAGGCATATAAATGCTATAAGCAATCGTGCCCAGTATTTTTGGGTGAAAACCGCGAGTCTTAGCAGTATTCTCATATCAGCTCACTTTAATAATTATATCACCAAGTCTATCTTGACGAGAAATATTGATTCTTAGTACTCTTAAACATCCCGATTTAAATCCCTCTCATTCCCTCTTTCGCAAAGGGCCTGCCCGCCGTTCCTTATGAACTATGGCAGGCGCGGGGGATTCAGGGGGATTTATCCCAAGGGTTTTGCCCCTCTTAAATAACTTCGTTTTGTGTCATTGCGAGGAGTCCGCCAGAGGCGGATGACGAAGCAATCTCATCCCCGCCCATCCGAGATTGCCACGTCCCGATTTCATCGGGACTCGCAATGACATTTGAAGGGTCCTTACCTTCTAACAACCAAAAACAAAGTGTAAGTAGGAGAGAGGCGAAGCCTCTCTCAAATAACTCTACCCCCTTCCTTGATAAGGGAAGGGGGTCAGGGGGATAGGTTGTTAAATTACTTCTATCGGCGTCCTGGTTTGCGTTTACTATGGCAGATGATATAATTACTGAGGATTCAAATGGAGATGGGGCTTGTCCTTATGGGTGTAATTAAGGGGTAAAGAAGGGATAAAATGGATAGAGCTAAAGACATACTTCAAACTATCGGTAATACGCCTATTGTCAGGATAAACAAGCTTAATCCTAATAAGAACACTACTATTTACGCCAAACTGGAAGGGCTTAACCCTACCGGGAGCATCAAGGATAGGATTGCCTTAAGCATGATTCAACAGGCTGAGGCCGAGGGCGTATTAACCAAGGGGAAGACAATCATCGAGCCGACATCCGGAAATACGGGGGTAGCCTTAGCGATGATTGGAGTAGTAAAGGGCTACAACGTCGAAATAGTCATGAGCGATGCCGTCTCCGTAGAAAGAAGAACCATGATTAAAGCCTTCGGTGGCAAAGTGACCTTGACCGAGGGTAAATTCGGTACTGATGGAGCCATCAGGAAAGCAAGAGAGCTGGTTAGAGAATATCCTGAGAAGTATTTTATGCCTGACCAGTTTTCCAATAAATTCAATAACCTAACGCATTACCGGACGACAGGAGAAGAAATCTGGAAGCAGACCGATGGCCAGGTAGACTACTTTGTTTCAGCAATCGGAACTTCGGGAACAATAATGGGAGTGGGCAAGTTTCTTAAAGAGCACAACCCCAATATAAAGGTGGTTTGTGCCCATCCGGTAAGGGGACATTATATTCAGGGACTCAAGAACATGGAGGAAGCAATAGTCCCTTCGATATACGACCCCTCACAGATTGATGTCACCATCATGGTCGAGACAGAGGATGCTTATGAGATGGGCCGACAAATCGTCAGGAACGAGGGAATCTTCGTTGGGATGAGCAGTGGGGCGGCCATGTATGCCGCCTTAGAAACGGCCAAGAAAATAACAGAAGGCACGATAGTGGTCATCTTCCCGGATAGGGGTGAGAAATATTTAAGCACCAAATTATTTCAGGAATAGAAGCTTGTTAAAACAAGAAACACAGTGTGGGGCAATAAGTCGGATGAAAGCCGTCGAAAGTTGGCAATCTCATTTTATAATTTGTATAATATGTATTATTGGATTCATGACGAAGGTTAAACGAAACTAACTTCTAAGTTGAACTTCCGTCTGAAAACAACAGACCTATAGAAAAGGAGGCTAGTCTACATGGGACACAAGGGTGCAGTTAGAGCTGGGTCCTCATCGAAACCGGGACAAAAACCAGCCGAGCCAAAGAAGAAGTAAATCGGTTTTAAGAAGCAAACTCATGGGGGAATCTTAATATTATTTAAGACTCCCCCAGCGTTTTTGATGAGGAATACAGGTTTAGTTGGATAGTTCAGTAAGGGGGGTAGGGTGCCACTATTATGGAATGCCTTCGCTGCGGCGTTTGTTGTACTAGACATCAGGCTATTACCGGGTTAAAAGAAGCACAAAGAATCGCTTCTTATCTTGGTATCTCATTGCATGAGTGGGAGAAACTATATTCCGAACCCAGGTGGCATAGTGATAATAGCTATTTAATACGCCATGTAAACGGTGCCTGTATTTTCCTCGGGTACGCTAAGCAAGTAAGCTGTTGCGAGATTCAACTTGTAAAACCTTCTTGCTGCAGTGACTGGAAACCCAACCTCGATAACAAAGAATGCCTCGAAGGTCTTAGACGCACCATAGGGCATGAGCGAGCATTTCATGGTACGGACCAGACAATCGAGTAGCCGCGAATGGATTTGAACCCAAGAGGGCGTCCACATTGGTAAAGCCCAGGCATCATTAAGACACATCTTTTACATCAGTGGCGGGCTTGCTTTTTAAGAAGAGTGCCATAATGGATAGGGCAAGCGCTGCACCAGCGAGGAAGATTGCGCCTATCAAGAAATCTCCGGTCAGGTCCTTGATTGCTCCAACGATGAATGGTCCGGCAAATCCACCGATTTCTGCTACGGCAAGAAACAGACCTGTCGCCGAGCCCATGTATCTAGAGCCTATTTCAGGGGTATCCATCAATATCAGAATCAGCAGGGGCATGATAGAGCAAAAGGATAGACCGTACAAGACCAATCCCGCAACAAGGGTGGCTCCTGACCCCATCACTACCATTAACAGGATTATTGCTACTGCCAGAGATATTATGGCTACAATCCGTCCCCTGAGGCGTGGTGTTACCAAACGGGGGATAGTCAGAAGAGCAGGAATACTGAACAAGAGGGGAATAGAAGCGGCAAAGCCGGCTATTGTCGGAGGCAGGCCACTAGCTTCCAGTATCTTGGGTAGCCAGTCGCTAAAACCGTGACCGATAGCGAACAAGAATAGTCCCATAATCAGAATGATGCGAATATTCCAGATACGGATGAGACTACCGAATAACTGAAGAATTTTAGTGCTTCCCGTGGCTTCGGTTGGTCTCGTATCTTTAGCCAGGAACCAGCACAGTACTGCGGTAACGAAGGCTAACAGTCCGAAGCAAACAAAAGTAAGCCTCCAGCTATAGCCGGTAAGAGGCATGATAATGCTGTTTGCCGTAGAGTAGGCGACCAGCCCTCCTACCCAGGGACCCGTCATGTAAATACCGACCGCTATCCCACGTCCCCTTTCCTGGAACCATAGTGAGACCATCTTGGGTGCGCTTATGGCTATCAGGGGGCTTCCCACACCGTATAGCGCTACGCAGATTAACAGGGTGGTAAAGCCGTTGGCGAAGTAACGAAGGCTTTCTGATAAGCCAACGATTATAAGACCAGCGAAAAGCGATTTACTTATACCCCATCTATCTATGATAGCGCCAGCTATTGCTGAAAAGGCTAAAAAGGACAGCGGCCAGGAACCCAGAATAATGCCCATCAGGGAATACGAGATATTGAGGTCTTTGAGAATCGGGGTGATAAGAGGGGCTAACGAGTGTGAAATAAGACCAAAGATAAAGTAAGAAAGCCATACCAGTGCCAGCATGACCCAGCGATATCGCATTTGATAGGGCGGCGTCCCTACCTCATTGAGCGGGTGTTCTTCTTTTCCAGGTATCTTCGATTTAACCATAATACAGACAGGTATGGGGATTACTATAAATCAGGTTACCAAAGGATAACAGGTTGGGATTGTAATATCAACTAATGAGGTTAACCCTATCCCCTTTGTCCACTTCCCCTTACTAAAGGGAAGGGGAATCGATTGTGTGAGGGAGGCGAAGCCTCCCTCTGACTCTCCTTTTCTCCTAGGAGGAGAAAAGTTCTCCCCCCCTTTCGCAAAGGGGGATTCAGGGGGTTTATCCCAAGGGCGTTAGCCCCTCTTAAACACCCCGTCAAAGCGGTGTCATTGCGAGCCCCGATGAAATCGGGACGAAGCAATCTGGATGAGCGGGGATGAGATTGAGAAGCATCGGGTCAGGGGATGGGTTACTAACTTAACACTTACTTTGTTGATGGTTTGCCCAAAGAATTTTGTTTCAGTAACCAGTATTCCACACCATCCGCCAGCGCCATCCAGCTTGCTTCAATGATGTTGGTCGAGCTGCCTACCGTTCGCCATTCCTCGACCCCATCGCTGGACTCGATGAGGACGCGGACCTGGGACTCGGTGCCCGTGCTTTCTTCAAGAATGCGAACCTTATAGTCAACCAGCTTTACAGCAGCCAGGCTGGGGTAGAACTGCAGGAGTGCCTTACGTAAAGCCTGGTCCAGGGCATTGACCGGACCGTTCCCTTCCGCCGCAGTATGAATTATATCCGTGCCTACCCTCACCTTTATCATTGCCTCGGATAGCATCTCCTCCAGGCTGTTTCGGGTGGGTGCGCGCCGCCTTGTCTCTACCACTACCATAAAATCTACTAACTCGAATGACGGTTGATAATCAGGCTTAAGCCGATGTAGTAATAGCTCAAAAGAGGCTTCAGCATTCTCGTACTGGAAGCCACGACTCTCCAGAAACTTAATCCGTTCCAGTATCTTTTCTACCCCTTTATCCTGGGAAGGTAAATCTATGCCCAGTTCCTTTGCCTTGTAAATAATGTTCTGCCTTCCCGATAGCTCAGAGACTACGGCCCTCTGCCGGTTACCTACCTGGGTCGGGTCGATATGCTGATAACTGTCGGCCCACTTGGTCACGCCGGAAACATGAAGTCCGGCTTTGTGGCTGAAGGCACTGGCGCCGACATAAGGTAAGTAGGGGTCAGGAGCGAGATTAGCTGCCTCGCTGACATATCGGGATACCTCGCTTAGTCTGGCTAATTGCTCATCAGTAACACAGTCGATACCCATTTTGAGCTTCAAGGTGGGGATGATGGAACAGAGATTAGCGTTGCCGCAGCGCTCGCCATAGCCATTGATAGTACCCTGAACCTGGGTTACTCCAGCGCTTACCGCTACCAGGGTATTAGCTACTGCCGATTCGGCGTCATTATGGGTGTGAATGCCCAGTGGCGCGTCAGTCTGCTTTCTAACTGCCTTAATTGCCGTCGTTATCTCATTTGGCAGTGTGCCTCCGTTGGTATCGCAAAGTATCAGGCAGCCAGCCCCGGCTTCAGCCGCGGTGGTCAAACAACGTAGAGCATAGTCGTGATTAGCCTTAAAGCCATCGAAGAAGTGCTCGGCGTCGAAGAAAACGGTGAGTCCCTTTGACCTGAGGTAGCATATGGATTCAGCAATCATGCTGAGGTTTTCCTCCAGTGTGGTCTCTAATACCTGGGTAACCTGTGAAGCTGAGCTTTTGCCGACGATAGTTACTATCTTTACACCGGCATCGACCAGGGCCAGCAGGTTAGCGTCTGTTTGCGCTTTACTTTTAGGCCGCCTGGTGCTACCAAAAGCGACTAATGCCGTATGGGTAAGGGTCAGGTTCTTTGCCTTTTCGAAGAACTCGATATCCTTGGGATTGGAACCGGGCCAACCGCCTTCGATAAAGTGGATACCCAACTCATCAATCTTCCGGGCGATATTTAACTTGTCCACTACCGACAGGGAAATGCCCTCTCGCTGCGCTCCATCCCGCAGTGTAGTATCATAAAGCTGAACCGATGACAACTATCTGCCTCCTGCTTTTCTGGCAATCAAATCCCCCATCTCCCTCGTCCCCATTTTTACCTTGCCTTCAGACATTATATCATAGGTGCGATATCCTTCGTTTAACACTTCTTCCACAGCAGACTCGATAGCCTTTGCTTCTTTGATTAAGCCAAGAGAATAACGCAGCATCATCGCTACGCTAAGAATGGTAGCCATGGGATTAGCCATGTTCAAGCCGGCACGACTGGGAGCGCTGCCATGAATAGGCTCATACAGACCAAATATGCTGGTTCCCTCCCGCGGCACCCCGGCTAGACTGGCGGAAGGGAGCATACCCATAGAACCGGCCAGCATGGATGCCTCGTCGGTGAGAATATCACCGAAGGTATTCTCGGTAACCAGAACATCGAGGTATTTTGGATTCTGAATAAGCCGCATCGCACAGGCATCTACCAGCATGTGTTCCAGTTCGACGTCAGGATAGTCGGCAGCCACCTCCATCGCTACCTGGCGCCATAAACGGGAAGACTCAAGGACATTGGCTTTGTCCACCGAGATTAATTTTTTACGCCGACCGCGCGCTAGTTCAAAGCCGACCCTGACAATACGCTCGATTTCCTGCTCGGAGTAAGCCATTGAATCGATGGCTCGCCGCCCGCGTGACGTCCGCCACTGCCTCTTGGGCTTGCCGAAGTAGAGACCTCCGGTAAGCTCACGAACAAAAATTAAATCCACACCTTCGATAACCGCTGGCTTTAGATTAGTGGAATCCACGAGCATGGGAAAAACATGGACCGGGCGCAAATTGGCAAACAGTCCCAGCCCCTTCCTTATGGCAAGCAGGCCATCTTCAGGACGAACCTTGGCTTTAGGGTCGTCCCACTTCGGACCGCCGACAGCACCAAGCAGCACTGCCTGGCAAGGCTGACACATTTTCAATGTTTCTTTGGTCAGCGCCTCTCCTGTCTGGTCGATAGCGATTCCCCCAATCAAGCCATAGTGCAGCTCAAACTGGTGGCTAAATTTCTTACCTACTGCCTCCAGGACCTTGACGCCCTCAGCAATAACCTCAGTACCAATACCATCGCCCGGTAGAACTGCCAGGTCAAATTTCACTTTTCCAACCTCCTGTTAAAGTCTGATGTGTGTCACTCGTTATTCTAGAGTCACGAAGATGCTTATCCGGGGTCGTTTGCCAACGGCACGGCTGATGTGTCCCCGCCCGGTAGTGTCTTCTGCCAGCATAATGTCGCCCGGACCAAACTGGCGTTTGGTGCCGTCCCCGATTTCTATCTCGCCTTTACCTGCCAGCGTGATGACAAATTGGCGACGGGGAACGGTGTGCCAATCGATATTGTATTCCTTACCGGTCTCCCGGAAAATAATTCCGGTTGCTTTAATTGTTTCTGAGTGTCGGCTGGCATTCGGCGTACCCACCAGGGGAAGCTCGATATCGCTAAAATGAGATTGACTGTCGCTGCCGGTGTAAAGACGAGTAATCTTCATTTCTCGTTCCTCCCGTATTGGGGTGTTATAAGAGGGACTCCCTCTTTAACACCCTTATTTAAATCCCACTCTCTCTACCTTTGCCTCTCTTTAACTCTTCTTTTGTTCTTCTTTAAAGTCCCCCTATCTCTTTAAGGAGAGTTTCATCCCTCGGGGTGTAATAGAGAGGGGGCGAAGCCCCCTCTCAAACTTCTCTCCCCCTTCCCTAACGACTTTCCAGAAGAGGTGTTAAAGAGGGGCGTTAGCCCCTCTTGTGAATCTACTTCCCCCTCATGCAAGGAATTCATCTCCCTCTTTTGAGAGGGGGATTAAGGGGGTGAGGTTATTTCACCCCGATTCTCTTTTTAGTATATTCAATCAGCCCGCCAGCAGCAATAAGCCCAGCCATAAAATCAGGATAAGACTTGGCGGTGAAAACCTTACCATTCTTTAGATTCTTGATTTTGCCATTAGCTAAATCGACCTCCACTACATTCCCAGCCTCGATATTATCCGGTGCTTCCTCGCTCTCAAGTAACGGCAAGCCGATATTGATGGCATTGCGGAAGAAGATGCGGGCAAAGCTCTTGGCGATGACGCAGGAGATGCCCGCCGCTTTGAGAGCCAGTGGGGCGTGCTCTCGTGAAGAGCCGCAGCCAAAGTTAGTGGTCGCTACCATTATATCCCCCGGCTTGACCCGCTTGAGGAAGTCAGTGTCAATATCCTCCATGCAGTGCTTCGCCAGGTCCGCTGGCTCCGACAAATTCAGGTACCGCGCCGGTATGATGACATCCGTGTCAACATTCGCCCCGTATTTATGAACCTTTCCTTTTAGCATAATAAATCTCCTCCTTTATTAATGCGAGACCTTCAGTGGAAAGACGAAGTATCGGGATAATCTTCTAAGAATCCTGAAACCTGCTAATAACCTTGCAACACAGGAAATATCCCCCTGTCATTCTAGCGAATATCCCCTTGTCATTCCAGCGAAGGCTGGAATCCAGGTTCCAATATCTCATTGCTAAGGTCTTTCCACTCTGGATTTGTCTCTTCAATCAAATCAATTTTCCATTTTCTATGCCAGGATTTCACCCGTTTTTCGCGTTGAATGGCTGATTCCACGTTTTCGCATTGTTCGTAATAAACGAGCTTATGAACGCCGTATTTCTCTGTGAATCCTTTGATGAAGTCATTCTTATGCTCATAAGCTCTTCTCGTAAGGTTATTCGTAACGCCCGTATAAAGAGTTCCGTTGCGTCTGCTCGCTAATATATAAACGTAGTAATTCTTCAATCTGTCCCTTCTGGATTCTGGCTTTCGCCAGAATGACAGTCAAATGTTTGTTTACCCTCTGCTAACCCCTCACCCTTTATCTTAGACTGTCCGGAAACTGTCATTGCGAGACCATTCCGACAAAGTCGGAAGGCGAAGCAATCTCAGAGATTGCCACGGGCTTCGCCACTTTTAATCCCTCTTATTTTAATGACTTTGCTCAGCTTCGCCTTTCCACCGATATGCGTGTCGAAACCCTAGAGCCTCCGCCTCTGCGATGGTTTCAACATAGCGTTCTAATCTTTCTTCCTCTACCAACGCCGTGTCATACTGCTGGTCAAAGGGAAGATGAAAGATTTTTTCCCCAGTCCTGCGTGCTACATCGCATTTTACCGATGGGTAAGGCTCTGATGGGACTTTTTCTATTACCACCCCCAGCACCTTTGCCACCTGCGCAGCTTTATCTGAGACATCTATCGTGGTCACCAGTTTTGGAATTACGTTTCTCTTTCGAACGAGTTCAGGAAACAGAACTAATTGCAAATGCTCGTCTCCATAATTTTCAATAAAGTATTCAACTGTAGTGCCAAATAAGTAGTATATATGTTTTTCATGGATAATTTTCTCTTGTGCCCAGCGCTTGCACTGGATTATCTCTGCTGAATTACTCTTTTTGCAAATTAAGTCCCTTCCTAGGTCTTCAAAGCCTTTCTTCCCATGATAATAAACATTCCAGCCCTTTGTCTCATAAAGGTATCCAATATACCTCTCATAATCCCTTCCAATTTGCCAATTAGTTTTATTGGGTTTGTCCCTATACCAATCCAGCCTTTTCTGCAGTTTTTCACTTGGCGTGAGTCCTTCGTATTTAGGTCCGTAATGTCGCTTTACTTCCTCCTCAAACTCTGCTTCTTTCTTCTCCCACGAGGAGTGAATTTCCTTTATAATCTCATCTAACTCATTCGCTTCCAGTCCTATGTACTCATCCAGCCATGGAGCTAGATACCGGCAATAATCTAAAAGATAGTTAGCAAGTCTTGCTGCTCTCTCAGCCTCACGACGCTCCTTGCTAATTTGCCTCACAGACTCAGCCGCTCTTAACGCTGGATGCGATTTGATTATAAGGTGGCTTGCAAGCCTACCATCTTGTAAACTGAAATAGTCGTCATATACTTGAGCTAACCAGGGAAAACCCTCAGTTTTTTCTTTGCTCAAAATTTCGATAGCTGTTGCGCGACCATTTAGTTCGGATTCTTTTGTTTCTAACTCCCTCTTATATAAATCCAACTTGTCTAACCTTGGCTTCAACTCAACATACTTCTTGGCTTTTCCCCTAAGGTCAGATACCCATCCAATGAGTATGATAGCGCCTATTATGCCAAAGAAAATTAGCCAGCCTTCCATAGCTATCCCCTATATCTTCACGCCTCCCCCAGCGCCTTCTCAAAGTCCTTCACTTTTGGTGGCTTTTTGCCTTTGCTGGGGACGATGGTGTGTCCTTCTTCTTTCAAGTGGGCAGCCTGAGCAACGACGCCGCCGGGGAACTTTTCGTTCAGGCTGCCATCGGCTTTGACTACCCGCCAGTAGGGAGTTATCTGCTTTTCGCCACGCTTTAAGTCTTCCTCGGCAGCTTCCGCAGCAATCCGCATGAAAATACCGGTAGTCAGCGGGCAGGTGAAATCAGCCAGGCAGTCCTTTGCCAGCCTCTCCCGAATCTGGTCGACGGTGACCAGTTTTCCCTTCTCGACCTTGCGCATCAGGGCATCAACATCGATTGGTCTGGGGATGAGCATTTTGCCATGACCACGTGGGTCTTCCACTATCTGGAGCAGTTGCTCTTTTTCTAGTTTCTCACGGGCGCTCATTTTAGGCATCGAACCTCACCCCTTTGTATCTGAGTTGTCCTAGGAGTCCCCATTGTCATTGCGAGGGCGAAGCCCGTGGCAATCTCTAAGATTGCTTCGCCTTCCGACTTCGTCGGAATGGTCTCGCAATGACAGTTTCTGGACAGCCTCGAAAGATATAATAAGAGGGACTTCGCTCCTCTTTGACTCCCTATTTAATTTCGTCTGGACTACTGATTCTGCCCGTTATCGCGCTGGCAGCGGCAACGGCGGGATTGGCTAAATAGACCTCCGATTTAGTGCTGCCCATACGGCCGACAAAGTTGCGGTTGGTCGTGGAGACGCAGCGCTCACCTTCTGCCAGGACTCCCATGTAACCGCCAAGACAGGGACCGCAGGTCGGAGTGCTGACCGCCGCCCCAGAATTGATAAATGTCTCAATCAGCCCTTCTTTAAGAGCGTCGAGATATACCTGCTGTGAGCCGGGGATAACGATACAGCGTACCCTCGGATGTACCTTCTTTCCCTTCAATATTTGGGCTGCCAGCTGCAAATCTTCAAGGCGGCCGTTGGTGCAACTACCAATCACCGCCTGGTCGATTTCTATTTTGCCTAACTGGCTAACGGGCTTGGCATTGGCTGGCGAATGAGGTAGAGAAACCTGAGGCTCGATGGCTGAAGCATCATACTCAATGATGCTGGCATATTCGGCGTCTTTATCTGGCTCATAGACTTTATAGGGACGCTTTGCTCTGGGCTTAACGTAATCCAGTGTTTTACTGTCAGCCCTGAAGATGCCGGCTTTAGCTCCGGCTTCAATCGCCATGTTAGCCATGGTGAAACGTCCGGCCATAGGTAGCGCATCTATCGCCTCACCGGTAAATTCCATCGCTGAATAAAGGGCGCCATCGACGCCGATATTGCCGATGGTATAAAGGATTAAGTCCTTACCGCCGACCCATTTGCCCAGACTTCCATGATAGACGAACTTGATAGTCGCTGGCACCTTCATCCAGATATCTCCGGTCGCCATCGCTGCGGCAATATCGGTTGACCCCATACCGGTAGCAAAGGCACTCACAGCGCCGTAGGTGCAGGTATGCGAATCTGCCCCAATGACCACATCTCCAGGTAATACCAGACCCTTCTCTGGCAGTAGTACATGCTCGATGCCCATTTGCCCGACATCGAAGTGCAATAAGCCGAGCTCGCGACAGAAGTCGCGCATCAGCTTAGCTTGCTCGGCAGAAGTAATGTCTTTGTTAGGCACGAAGTGGTCAGCGACCATTACTACCTTCTTCGGGTCGAAGACCTTCTTTACCCCGATTCGCCGGAACTCCTTTATGGCGATAGGGGCAGTAATATCATTGGCTAAAATCAGGTCGACCCTGGCGTTTATGAATTCACCCGGACTCACTCTTTTCCTATCACAGTGAGCAGACAGTATCTTCTCAACTAAAGTCATTTCAATTCCCTTCCTTTAATACGAGCTGAGTAGAAAATCACATCTCATGATGATTGGCTCAAGAATCGGAGAAAAACCAGACTGAATATGAATGGTCCTCAGCGGTTTTTCTTAGCAACCAATAGCCGGTTAAGGGCATTCATATAGGCTTTGGCGCTGGCGACAATAATGTCGGTATCAGCACCCCGTCCGGTGTAGGTTACACCATCGCTCTCTATCCTTATCAATACCTCGCCGATAGCATCGATACCCTCGGTTACTGAGTTAACACTGAATTCGGTAAGCACATTAGGTACTCTCACCAGCCGGTTAATCGCCTTGTACACGGCATCGACTGGGCCAGTACCCAGGGCGGCATCGGCTAATGCCTGACCATCAGGACCAATAAGCCTGACCGCAGCCGTGGGAATGCCCCTATCTCCGCAGGTCACCTGGATGCGCTCAAGGTGATAGAGTTCAGATACGGTGCGTTTCTCTTCAGCAACGAGAGACTCGATGTCCTTATCGGTAACCTCCTTCTTTTTGTCAGCCAGCTCTTTAAGAGCGGCAAAGGCACGATTGAAGTTCTCCTCAGACAGGCTATAGCCCAATTCCGCCAGCCGTTCCTGAAAAGCATGCCGTCCGCTCAGTTTACCCATTACCAGACTGCTGGCTGGTATGCCTATAGTCCTGGGGTCCATTATTTCATAGGTGATTGGCATCTTGATTACACCGTCCTGGTGAATCCCTGATTCGTGCCGGAAGGCATTGGCACCAACGATAGCCTTGTTAGGTTGAACCGCAAAACCGGTTAGCTCGCTCACCAGTCGACTGGTTTTATAAATTTGTGTCGCATCGATACTGGTAGTTAGGTCAAACAAGTCCTGTCGAGTCTTGAGAGCCATGACAATCTCTTCAAGAGAAGCATTACCGGCTCTTTCCCCGATGCCATTGATGGTGCATTCCACCTGCCTTGCCCCCTGCTTGACCGCTTCCAGGCTATTAGCTACCGCCAAGCCCAGGTCATTATGGCAGTGAATACTAACCGTAGCCCGCTCGATATTGGGCACATTCTTGAAAATTCCTTCGATGAGATTACCAAACTCGCCCGGGATAGCGTAACCCACGGTATCAGGAATGTTGACTGTCGTCGCACCAGCATCGATGACTGCCTTCAAGATTTGGTAGATATATTCCGGCTCAGTCCGGCTGGCATCCATTGGTGAAAACTCCACATCATCGACATATTTCTTCGCTCGGGCAACCATGCTGCGAGCCAGCTCTAAAATCTCCTTTCGGCTCTTCTTTAGCTGATAAACGAGGTGAATATCTGAAGATGATAGGAACACGTGTATTCGTGAATGCTCAGCCCCCTTGACTGCCTCCCAGGCACGGTCGATATCATCGGGATGAGCACGGGCTAAGGCGCAAATTGTGGGGTTACGAATCTCTTTGGCAATGAGGCTTACCGACTCAAAATCACCCGGCGAGCTGATGGGAAAGCCAGCCTCGATAACATCGGCGCCAAGCTTCTCAAGTTGCCTGGCTATCTCCAGCTTTTCCTGAATGTTTAGCGTCCCCCCCGCTGCCTGTTCCCCATCCCGCAATGTAGTGTCAAAAATAATTACTTTATCCATAAATTTTCTTACGAGAAACCGCTGTCAAAGAGTGTTTCTCAAACTCCTTTCTTACCTTTCTTTTAAGACCATGGTCACCCCTCCCCAGATGGAGAGGGGCTGGTAAGAATGAGCTTGTTTCTCCCCGCAGGAGCAGATTCATACTGGCAATTGAGAGGAAAGATAGTCTTCATATAGCTTCTGTGATG
>JAZDPB010000170.1:0-2215 GCA_043797985.1 Chloroflexota bacterium | reverse complement strand
GTGGGCAGACCCCAGCCTCTGTTTACCTGGCTCCCAACTTAGCGGTTAGATACGGGATCATCCACCAGGGCGGCGTCCCATCATACCTCATACGGGTTTGGCCAGGAGGGCAGGGGTACCATGTTGTGTACACGGGTTCCCCCGTACTTGATACAGGGTCCCAAAAGCTTATACGGTATCTCCCTGCCCACCCTGATGCAATTATAACACCTCCAATATTTTAGACGACTACCGGCGTCAATGTCGGTTTTACATCCTGATAATAGGTCTGGTTCTTAACCAGAGCAAATGCCAAACGCAGCAACCTGTTAAGTGCTGCCCCGACTACTTCCCTTCCACCGAGAGGATTAGCATGAACCGGGCGCTCTCGCCTTTGCTTCGCCCAGGCACGGAAATCAGGGTTGAACCGTAGCATCGGGATGACCGACGTCCAGGCGCAGTATCTCAGTACCGGGCGACCTTGCTTACTCATCGGTGTTCGTGATTTCTTCTTTCCGGCTGATTCTGATTCAGTGGGATTAGTGCCAGCCATCTTTATCATTTGCCTGGCACTACGGTATGCCTTGAAACAGCCCAGTTCTGCTAGTAACCCAGCTACAGCGATATAGTTGAGCCCCTTTATCGAGAGCAAGTACTTGCCTTCCTCTGTTTCATCCACCAGACTGACCAGTGTCCTCTCTATAGTACAAATGTGACCTCTAATGAGCTCGAGTTTCTCTACCAGGAATGAAATCTCAGCAGATAGTGACCGGGCTCCTGCTTCAATACCAATTGATGTTTTAGCTACATTGTGAAGCTCTCCTAGCTTTTTTCGCATAAGTCGTCTTCCATTGTGTTGCGCCTCAATGACAGCAATAAATTCATCATTAGTCATACTAGCTATCATGCTGGGAATAGAACAGGTGGAAAGTACACCAAGAGATGTCAGCCCACAGGGATCTTTGAAGACCCGGACGAACTCAGGAAAGAGTGCATCCAAAAGCCCTTTGACGAGATTCGTTATTCGGGTCCTTTCCTTGACCAACCTGCGGTAGGCATTATGGGCAGTCCGAAGCTCTGCGTAAACTCCCTGCGGTATCACACTCTCAACAAATTCGCCGGTACACAGGAGCTGCGCCGCTACTTCACTGTCCCTGAAGTCATTCTTTCTTTTATTGATGTCCTTCCCCTCTCGCCTCCGCTTTAACGTGTACTGGTTGATAAAACGGAAGGGAATGCCCTTTTCATCAAGGTAGTAGGCTATATTACGCCAGTAGTGGCCGCCCGTCTCGACAGCGAATATGATACCACGGCAACCGGATTTCATCATTTCCGTCCTAGCTCGACGTAACATGGTTTCGAGTCCTTCTCTGTTATTATCGAACTTGAATTTGTCCCGGGTGGTAAAATCTTGAGTTATAGTCACTGCGGCATGCCTCTTCTTGTGAGGGTCAACCCCTATTATCAGGTATCCTTCAGGTACTTGCTTTCGTTTCCTAGCTGCACTATTCTTCATCTGGGATGGCTCCTCCTACTTTAGATTTGTGTACTTGCTGTACCCTTTCTATTATAACTGGAGCCTTCCTCTTCTGTTATTCCATATACTAATCAGCTTATATTCTTGACCAGATTTGCCATTTCTATGGCATTCACTGCTGCCTCAAAGCCTTTGTTCCCGGCTTTAGTTCCTGACCGCTCAATAGCCTGTTCCAGGGTATCAGTGGTGATTACACCGTAAACAACGGGAATACCCGTCTCCAAGCCCACGCTAGCTATACCTTTGGTGACCTCAGCCGCGATATAATCAAAGTGGGGCGTTCCCCCACGAATAACCGCCCCGAGACAGATAATAGCATCATACCTCTTGGTCTGAGCCAATTTCTTAGCTATCAATGGTATTTCGAAAGCGCCCGGGACCCAGGTAGTATCTATATCCTCTTTATCTACTCCGTGCCGAAGCAGGGCATCTTCCGCTCCCTCGAGCAGTTTAGTCGTAAAAAACTCGTTAAATCGGGATACGACCACCCCGAACTTCAGACCTTTTCCCAGCAACATTCCTTCAAATTTTTTATTCATTACCGCTTCCTCCTTATATTACGAAAAAGGGGGCACATAAGCCTACAAATTGTTCCACATTTTAACTTTTTTATACTCTCCCGACAAACTATGGTTTCTTAGAAAAATCGCCGGTATCCTTAATTTCCAGGAGATGACCTAATTTCTGCTGCTTTGTTTC
>JAZDPB010000148.1:0-8660 GCA_043797985.1 Chloroflexota bacterium | reverse complement strand
TGCTGCTGGTCAACAACCGGGTGTCACCGGAAATGCTAGTCAGTGTGGCACAGAAGCTGGCGGAGTTCCATCAAAAAGCCGAGACCAATGCTACTATCAGTGCCTTCGGTGACCTCGATGCTATCACCAAAAACACCGACGAGAACTTTAGCCAGACGGAAAAGTACATTGGCAAGACCATCTCTCCGAAACAATATCAGCGTATCAAGGATTACACTAATAGCTTTATTGAGAGTAATGCCCCTTTATTTCATCAGCGTATAGCCGATGGCAAAATAAGGGATTGCCATGGCGACCTTCATGCTGCCCATATTTGTTTCACCGATGGCATCTGCATTTACGACTGCATCGAGTTTAATGATAGGTTCAGGTATTGCGATGTGGCTTCGGAGATTGCCTTCCTGGCTATGGACTTAGACCACTACGGCCGGACTGACCTGTCCCGCCACTTCATTGATGCCTACGTTGGTTTCAGTCGGGACAAGGAACTACCCAAGCTGCTTAATTTCTACAAGTGCTACCGTGCTTATGTCCGTGGCAAGGTGGAAGGCTTCAAGCTTGACGACCCCCATATTTCAGAAAAGGAGAAGAGGGAGATTTTAAGTGTCGCCAGGAAGTACTTTAAGCTTGCGGAGTCGTATATCTGAGGAGGTAATGCCGAGAAAAACATCATGAAGGTAGAAATAAGAGACATTGACGATAAGACGGTAAAAGACATATTCGCTTCCTGTAAAAGCTGTTTGTACTGGGAAGCCCCTGAGCGTGGTGAACCTAAAGTGCCGGAAAACAAAGCCATTGAAATTAAACAACGCTGGTTTAAGGAAACGAGGGATAAGTTCGGTAGTTGTGGCAAGTTGCTCTATGTCGATGGACAGGCTGCCGGATATGCTCAATACGCTCCTCCCCAATTTCTAGAGAATGTTGCTGAATTCTCACGGGAACTGTTTCCGCCCAGCCCTGATGGGATTCTGCTCTCCTGTCTTCATATCAAGACAGAATACCAGGGGAAAGGGCTAGGCACAAAACTGCTCCAGACTGTCCTTGAAGATTTGAGAGAAAGAGACTATAAAATTGTGGAAACCTATTCTCGAGATGATTCGCCTGTTAATAGCTCAGGACCTACCATGCTCTACCAGGAAAATGGCTTCAGAAAGCTCAAAACAAAGAAGTGGGGGGAGGGTATTTTCTCTTTGATGAGGTTCGACCTTTAATAATATAGGAGAGCTTGACCAGCTACGATATAACGATATCAATAAGGCAATACCAGGTGATGAAAGGCGCTTTAGGTTGAAAAAACCGTTTGTGAAATTTGTAGAAAAAGAATTGAGGGGTCGTTTTTTACTTATCGCCTGTGGACTGCCCGGTACCTGGAAAACGGAGACGACTGAGGAGGTAGCCAGGCTCAAGGGCTACCCGCTCCTTCGTAGCGACCTGATTAGACTGGAGGTGCTGAAAGGGGAAGATATCTTCGATGAAAAAGTTGCCTCGAATATGGCGAAAAGAACTTCGGTCTACGATGAGATGTTCCGACAGGCGGATGAGCATCTAAAAAAAGGCGATGGGGTCATACTAGACGCCACCTTCGTTACCCAGTCATTACGAAGACAGGCTGCCAAAATAGCCGCTAAACATAGCCTTACCTTCGTCATACTGCAAACGGACTGTCCGCAGGAAACAGCTATCAGGCGGATACTGAGCCGAACAAAAGAGAACTACGAATCGAATGCACTGACGGAAGCAGCTTACTTAGATAACAAAAAGAGATTTGAGAAAGTGGATTTAGACGACTTAAAGGGCCTGTATCCCAATCTGAATATCATTCACCTGGTAGTTGATACCCGGCACGACCCGCCTGAAGACTGGTACATCACTGCTACGGAAAAGCGATAAGGATGAAAATAGACCTGCATATCCATACCAGGACTGGTTCCGACGGTGCTCTCTCTGTAGATGAGGTTTTCCAGGAAGCAAAGAGAAGAAATATCAATCTAATGTCGATAACCGACCACGATTCCGTAGTCTGCCAGGATAGAGCAATTACTCTGGCCAAAGAATATGGCATAAACTATATTACTGGTGTAGAATTAAATGTAACATTCCAGCACCCTTCTGAAGCAAGCAAATCTGTTTCGCTGGATTTCCTGGGATACGGTTACGATGCTGGTAATCAAGAACTAAGGAATAAACTTCAATTGCTAAGGGAGTATAGAGAGGTAAGGGCCCGTCAGATATTAGGGAAACTGAATACCGAATTCGAGAAGGAGCACATCGAAAAGTTCACCGAGGAAGATATAAGGAAAATACAGGATGGTGTTGATGGTGTTTTCGGCCGTCCCCATATAGCCCAATACCTGGTAGAAAAGGGTATTGTCAGGAGCCATCAGGAAGCCTTCGACAAATATCTGGTCAAGTGTGATGTGCCTAAGTTTCCGCTCTCACTTGCTGAAGCCTCAAGGTTGGTCAGAAACGCCGGTGGCATACTTGCAATTGCCCACTCCAACGACCCGAATGGAACATCTCTAGCCAGCATAACCAGTGATTTAGACAAACAGACGAATATTATTGCCGAATATATGCTAGAATATATTGATGGTATTGAGTGCTGGCATTCGAGACACGATATCAATACTACGGCACACTATATTGACTTTACCCAAAAGCAGTGCCTGCTTATGACTGGAGGGAGCGATTGTCACCAAAAGCCGCTCCTTCTTGGCACACTGGACATACCCGATTCTGTTGCTGAGCAGTTCAGCAATAGAAGAGAGACATTAAATAAAAGGAGAGTTTAAGAGAGGCTTCGCCTCTCTTAAACAACTAATTCCCCTTCCCCTTGATAAGGGGAAGGGGATAAAGGGATAGGGTTACCTAAATAAATCTAAAGGGGGTTAGGTTGGAAAAGACCCAATATGATATAAAAGATGCTTCCCTGGCCGAAGCCGGCCGGCAGCGAATCGAATGGGCGGCCCGCGAGATGCCAGTAGTGAAGCTAATCAAGGAGAGATTCTCAAAGGAGAAACCATTTACCGGCCTTCGGATTTCGGCTTGCCTGCACGTTACTACGGAGACAGGAAATCTAGCTCTAACTCTAAAGGAGGGCGGGGCGAGTATTGTCCTGTGTGCTTCTAATCCTCTCAGCACTCAGGATGATGTTGCCGCCGCTATGGTAGATTATGGCATTCCCACCAATGCCATCAAAGGAGAGGATGAGGCAACATATTACAAACATATTAGCACCGCTCTGGACAATAAACCACACCTGACTGTTGATGACGGTGCTGACCTGGTTACAACGCTTCATACCAAGCGAAGCGAGTTGATTAAGGATGTCATCGGTGGCACCGAAGAGACTACTACCGGAGTCATCAGACTTCGCAGCATGGAGAAAGCAGGGAAAATGAGGTATCCGTTAATTGCGGTTAATGATGCCCAAACCAAGTATCTCTTTGATAACCGTTATGGCACAGGACAGAGCACTATTGATGGTATTACCCGCGCGACCAATATCCTGTGGGCCGGCAAAAAGGTGGTGGTTTGTGGCTATGGCTGGTGTGGGCATGGCATAGCTCTAAGGGCCAAAGGGCTAGGCTCACAGGTGATTGTGACTGAGGTCGAGCCGGTGCGTGCCCTTGAGGCAGCCATGGATGGTTTCCAAGTTATGCCAATGATTGAAGCCGCCAAAATAGGCGATATTTTCATCACTGTTACCGGCGACAAAAATGTCATTGATAAAGCACACCTTCAGGTGATGAAGGATGGATCTATCCTGGCAAACAGCGGGCATTTTAATGTAGAGATTAACATCCCGGCTCTGGACAGCCTGGCTCGTAATAAACGAGGAATACGTCCTTTCGTTGATGAATATACCCTGAAAGATGGTCGTCACCTGTATCTGCTTGGCGAAGGGAGATTAATTAATCTGGCAGCGGCCGAGGGACATCCAGCCAGTGTTATGGATATGAGCTTTGCCAATCAGGCACTATGTCTGGAGTATTTAGCTAAAAACCGAGGAAAGCTTGAGCCTAAGGTTTACCCAGTACCTGAGAACATTGATAAGCAGATAGCCCGGCTAAAATTAAGCTCTATGGGTATTGAGATTGACACCCTGACCCCAGAGCAGAAGCAATATCTAGCCAGCTGGCAAGAAGGCACCTAAAAGTATATTATTAGAGAAATTTTTACTAGCAGGTCAAAAGTCTTTTCAATCAGTTTAAAAAAGGAGAAAAATGGCAAATTGTTTTGAAAGTTCACCTAAATACTTACTTACCTCAGAATCAGTAACTGAGGGGCATCCAGATAAACTGTGTGACCTGATAGCCGATGGTATTCTGGACGCCATCATGGAGAAAGACCCCTACGGCAGGGTAGCCTGCGAGGTAGCGGTAACCACTGGGTTGGTGATTGTCCTGGGACAGATTACCACCAGTTGCTACGTTGACATTCCTCATGTGGTGCGACAGGTAGTTCGTGATGTTGGCTATACCCACCCTGAATATGGCTTTGATGACCAATCCTGTGGGGTGCTGGTCTCCATTAACGAGCAATCGGCTGACATTGACCTGGGAGTAAGCAAGGCGTTGGAGGTTAAAAAAGGTGGTGGTAGCGTCAATGACTTTGATAAGGTTGGTGCTGGCGACCAAGGAATGATGGTCGGCTTCGCTTGCAACGAGACACCAGAACTGATGCCACTACCTATTTCCCTAGCTCACAAGTTATGCCGGCGCCTGGCTCAGGTGAGGAAGGATAACACTCTCCCCTACCTGCGCCCCGACGGGAAATCGCAGGTCACAGTAGAATATAATAAAGGCATCCCAAAACGCATTACCAGTGTAGTTATCGCCGCTCAGCACAATGCTGATGTTAGCTTGGAGAAGATAGAGAAGGATATTATAAAGCATGTTATCAAGCCGGTGATTCCAGCTTCGTTGCTTGATAGCGATACTAAATTCTATGTCAATGCTACTGGCCGGTTTGTCATCGGCGGACCGGTTGCCGATACCGGCTTTACCGGCCGCAAGATTCTGGTTGATACCTACGGTGGACTGGCTCGGCACGGTGGCGGCTCCTTCTCCGGCAAAGACCCGACCAAAGTTGACCGCTCGGCAGCTTATGCTGCTCGGTATATCGCTAAAAATATCGTGGCTGCCGGGTTAGCGGAGCGGCTTGAACTCCAGGTTTCGTATGTCATCGGTGTTGCCCATCCACTCTCCGTTTCCATTGAAACCTACGGCACGGGTAAGGTTGATAATGAGGTTTTGCTTGCCCTGATTAACAAGCACTTCGACCTGAGGCCGGCAGCTATTATCCAGCACTTTGACCTGCGCCGCCCCATCTACCGGCAAACCGCCGCCTACGGGCACTTCGGCCGAGAAGACCTTGACCTCCCCTGGGAAAAGACCGACAAAGCCAAAATCCTCAAAAAAGAGGCGCTGGGGAAATAAACCAATCAGACAAATATGGAAAGGTCGTAGAACGCGTGCAGACTCAGAGGAAGTGGGCTCGTATCCGATACACCGAAGCTCGAATGTACATTGCAGTTCCTTACGACCCTGACTTTGTGGCAGCGCTAAAGGCAGCACTGGTTTCCAGAAAGTGGAACCCCAGAACGAAGGAATGGGTTATAGAGCTAAGCGAGTACAAGGCTGCTCTCAGAGTAATTCAACAATTCCACTATAGTACAGTCTCGATAAATAAGCCTCCAGAAGAGCGCAGGAAGAGGAAACGCAAACAAACTGCACCTAAGACTCCATTTGTTAGTATAGCTGGCAAAGGGGATTATGCTGTGATGCACCTGTTACCAACCGCACCACCAGAATTAGTTAAAGGAGCATATCGCATTTTGTCCAAGCTATATCATCCAGACATCAGTAAACTTCCCAACGCTGAGGAAAAAATGAAAGACCTCAACCGAGCGTACGAAACATTAGCAAAGAAGAGTCAATCCTAGCTTCGATTCACAGAGGGTAGATAGAGGAGAGTTAAAGAGAGGCGAAGCCTCTCTTATAAATCATTCTCCCTCCCTTAGATAAGGGAGGGAGAAAAAGAGGGAGGGTTACCTAAAATAACTAGCCCAATTAAATTTGGCACCGATGGCTGGCGGGGAATCATTGCCGAGGACTTTACCTTTGACAATGTGCGGGTTTGCGCTCAGGCAGTGGCTGATTATGTCAAGCAGGCAGGCTTAGCCAGTCGCGGGCTAATTATCGGCTATGATACTCGCTTTGCCTCGGAGGACTTCGCTTCCGCCTCGGCTGAGGTGCTCGCCGGTAACGGAATAAAAGTATTCCTGTGCCCCAAGGCTACCCCGACCCCGGTTATCAGCTTCGGCACCGTAGCACAAAAAGCAGGCGGGGCTATTATTATAACCGCCAGTCACAATACAGCCATCTGGAATGGCTTTAAATATAAATCCGAATTCGGCTCCAGCGCTTCAACAGAGGTTGTTGCTGAGCTGGAAAAGCATATCACTCGCATAACGACCACCAGAAGAAAGATAGCACAGATGCCATTAGTCGAAGCCCTGGAGCAAGGGCTGGTAGAACATCTTGATTTGGCCCCAATCTATTTCCAGCAAGTAGCCAAGCTCGTTGACCTGAACAGGCTGCGTCAGGCTAGACTTAAGGTAGTTATTGACTCCATGTATGGAGCCGGCGCTGGCTATCTTAAGACATTATTAAGCGGGGGAGCTATTGAGGTATCAGAGATAAATAGTAAGCGCAATCCTCTGTTCCCCGGAATACAACCAGAACCAATTGCGGCCAACCTGGCTAAGCTCTCGGCTAGAGTTAAAAGAGCGAAGGCTAATGTGGGACTGGCTACCGATGGTGATGCCGACCGTATTGGCATTATTGACGAAAAGGGAGTCTTCCTGACTACTCTACAGGTTTTCACTTTACTCGCCCTTCACCTGCTAGAGACACGAGGTGAGCGAGGGATTATCGTCAGAACAATAACCACCAGTGTCATGCTCGACCGCCTAGGTGAAATATTCAATGTGCCCGTCCGCCAAACAGCGGTGGGATTTAAGTATGTAGCGCCGATAATGATGGCGGAGAATGCGCTGATTGGCGGTGAGGAGAGTGGCGGTTATGGATTCCGCGGACACGTGCCCGAAAGAGATGGTATTCTAGCCGCTCTCTATTTCCTCGACCTGATGGTTAAGACCGGTAAAAACCCTTCAGAGCTTATAAACTACCTCTACAGTAAGGTGGGACCCCACCATTTTAACCGAGTGGACGTAGAGTTTCCTGAAGAAGACCGCCAAACGATAATTGAACGTGTAAGACATAGTGCCCCAGATTATATTGATGGTGTTAAGGTGATAAAACTTGATACTACTGATGGTTTTCGCTTTATCCTGGCCGATACTAGCTGGTTACTCATCAGGTTCTCCGGGACTGAGCCGCTGCTTCGTATGTATGCTGAAAGCGACACACCAGTCCGGGTGGAAAGAATAATCGAGTTAGGTAAAAAGTTAGCTGGAGTTTAGACAGGCAACCTTTGAATTTTCAGGAGAGAATTGAGTATGGAGGACAACCTTCCCCGAAAAATCGAAAAACCCTGGGGATATGAAATTCTATTTGCGCTTACCCCCAAGTATGCGGGTAAATTGATTTTCGTTAAAAAAGGACATCGGCTTAGCCTTCAATATCATAAAAAGAAGGATGAGAGCTTCTACGTGCTTGAAGGACAAGCACTGATAGAGATTGAAGGCAGTGATGGCAAGCTAGTCCAATCCGTAGCTCGACCTGGTTACCATATCAGAATCCCTCCGCTAATTAAACACCGGGTGGCGGCCATCACAGATACCACCATAATTGAAGCCTCAACCCCTGAGATAGACGATATACAAAGGCTGGAAGACGACTATAACCGAGTCAAATAAAATAGCCGAACGAAAAAGTCTCTACTCAGTCTTTGCATCTAATCCCCGTCTCACTGCGATCAACCTGAGAGAATATTTGCTTGCTAGTTTGACACAGTGTATCGCCCTCTGCTAAACTCTAGCTACGTAAACACAATGGCCCCGTGGTGTAGCGGTCTAACATAACGCCCTGTCACGGCGTAGATCAGGGGTTCAAATCCCCTCGGGGTCGCCAATACCTTTAAGCATCAACACAAAGTCTAAAAGATGCTCCTCCCTACACACCTACGCTCCCCTGTTAGGGATGAGGCTAAAGATACCTTTCTACCACTTTTCTTGAGCTAATCTAGCGTTGAGCCTATTGCTGCATGGCACTTTAGAGATTAAATCGGAGCTAAACAAAGGTACGCGGGTAATCGCCAAGGTACCATTAACCAACTAATCTTTAAGGAGGAACCCTTGTCATGGTAAGGCAAGGCCGATGGGATGAGGAAGCCGATGTGGTTGTTGTAGGATACGGTGGCGCCGGGGCAGTTACTGCAATCGCTGCGCATGACGCCGGCTCTAGAGTAATCATCATCGAAAAACAGCCCTGCGATACTCCTACCTGGATAAGGCATACCCCCAGCACTCGTATGAGTGCCGGGGCATGGCTCTGCCCCACATCTCTGGATAAAGCAATTTTGTATATAGAAGGAATAGCCAGGATTGCCAATGAGACGCTGGATACGGAACGCAAGAACATCATATCAACTTTCGCCCAGCATCTGGTAGGCAATACCGACTGGATGAAAAA
>JAZDPB010000142.1:0-5797 GCA_043797985.1 Chloroflexota bacterium | reverse complement strand
CAGCTTTATCTCCCCAGGGATATCACCGTTGAATACCTGAAAGAGCCAGAAAGGGTAAAAGCCTACTTCGAAGAGTTGATCTCTGGTGGGAAAGGGAGGAGATTTCAAGAACTGGCCCGGTACCTGGCCTGTCCCATAGCCGGTCATCGCAGAGCCTGGTAGAGACCGGGCTAGGCAGAGCACCTAAGAACATGGCAATACGGGATATCTTGGATAGTGAGTTCATACTGTTTGGTGGCAAGGGTGGGGTGGGGAAAACCACCTGCGCTGCTGCTACCGCCATTGCTCTGCTTCCCAAGAAGACCCTGCTTGTTTCCAGTGATCCAGCCCACTCGGTCGGCGACTGCCTCGGAGAAGAGACAGGGGATGAGATTACCAGAGTGGAGCGGGCAGAAAACCTATATGCCCTTGAGATCTCGGCTGAGAAAACCCTCGACAGGTTCAAGCAAGATTATCGGCGAGAAATGCTCCGCCTCTTAGAGACCTCAGCTGGCATTGAACACCTGACAAGAAGAGAGATGGAGAACCTGCTCTCGCTTCCAGTGCCTGGAGCAGACGAGGTAATGGGCCTCAAACGGTTGATGGACGTGATGGAGGAGGGGACCTTCGAAAAGTACGTTTTGGATACGGCACCCACTGGTCATGCCTTGCGGCTGCTGTCGATGCCGGACATATTCAATGAGTGGATCAATGTCTTTTACGATCTCAGACGCAAGCACAGAGACTACGAAAAGGCTTTTGGCCGGCGTGACCGGGCAGACGAATTTCTTATCTCTCTCAAAACAAGCACTGCCAGGTTAAGAAATCTCTTGCGATCAGAGAAAACGGAGTTCGTGGTTGTCACCGCTGCCGAGCGCCTTGTGATCGAAGAAACAAAGGACCTGGTTAGTCAACTCAGGTCATTTGGCATCAATGTTAAGCACCTCATCGTTAATAAGCTTTTCCCTGACCTCGACTCTGATTTTTCGAGGATCCGTCGAGACCAGGAGCAAAGGCTGGTGCAGGAAATCCGCAACACTTTTCCCCAGCTTGAAATTGTCGAAGTTCACCTTCAGCCCACCGAGCCAAGAGGGATTGACAACGTTCGTCAGTTTGCAAGCCTCCTTTACACTTAGCTTGGGACAGTTGACTTTCTTTTGTCATAGCTCAGAGAGATATGCCTTGACCTCTTCATGATGGCATACCCAGAGCCTACTGCGCACACCGGTTGCAGACCATCAGTATCTATGCCAGTGCCGCTATCCCAACATGCTCAAGACTAAGAGCCTTCCCTGAGCTTGATCGCCTCCTCCAGAGGCCACCAGAAAAGACTGTGGATGTAACTTGGCCCGTTTTTGCTGGATTAGGAAATAGTGTGTGCAATCTATTACCTAGATGTCGAGGCTAGGAAGGTACGATCCTTTGCGCTCTTCTACTAGCTGATGTAAAATAGGCATGGGCTGCGATGGTTCGGTACGGTTAATTTGAAAGGGGGACTTTATGCAGATACAACCACCATTCATGGTTTCCTACAGCATCACCACGAAGTGCAATCTGAAGTGCAAGCACTGCTATAGCGAGTCAGTTGACCAAGCAGCTCCGGATGAGTTATCTACTGACGAGGCGTTTCGGCTCATAGACGATTTATCAGGGTGGGGCATAGGTCTGTTGATCATCGATGGGGGAGAACCCTTGTGCCGGGAGGACCTGCTAGATGTCGTTAAGCACGCCTCAACCAGAGGGATAAGAACAACAATCGGTAGCAATGGTACTCTTATTGATGAAAGGACTGCCAAAGAAATGCTAGCGGCGGGCGTTATGGCCGTTGCCGTCTCAGTTGACGGAGCCGACGCCCAAACCCACGATTCCTTTAGAGGTGTTCATGGCGCCTTTGAGCAGACGCTCAAGGGCCTAGAGGCGTGCAGGAATGCCCGACTTCCCTTTCAATTTAACACGGTAATCAGGAAGGAAACGTTGTCGCAGCTTGAGGATTTGCTTCGTATGGCTATAGACTATGGGGCCGATGCTGCTGAATTCTTTGACCTCGTAGGAGCAGGAAGAGCAAAGGATGAGTGCAAGGATCAGCTCTTAAGCAATGATGAGAGAAGATTGGCCATGGAGTGGCTTGCCCAATCCCAGGAGGACTGCCCCATCATAATTAGAGTGCCCGGCTGCCCCATGTACCCGCTTTTGCTGCAGGAAAAACAGATAAAGCCCAAACGCTTTGCGCTAGAGATGCTGAGAAGGGTTCCTTATTACGGCAGGGGTTGTGCGGCCGGCATGCCGATGGGCTATGTCATGGTTCAACGCAATGGGGAAGTAAACCCAATGTTGCTCCAAGTCAAGCTCGGCAATGTCAGAGAGCAGAGCATAGTCTCTATTTGGGAAAACTCATCCATACTGGCTCAGCTGCGCCAGAGAGGACTACTTAAGGGTGAATGTGGTGAATGCTCCCACAAAATAACGTGCTCTGGTTGCCGGGGGAGGGCCTATGAGGAAACTAGGGACATGATGGCGACCGACCCGGCTTGCTGGATTGCCCCCGAGTCAGCAACGAAAGCAAAGGCGATACAAAAGGATTAAGTCTGGCTGAACAAACGCTTGTAATGTGTGATTTTGCACAAAAAGAGGCTCCCATGCCTGAGAGCCGGCGGGGAGCCGTCTTATTGCCATTGTTCTGAAGCTGAGAGGCTTTGTAGTGCCAAAAGAAGCCGTTATTCCGCTTGGTGAGACATATTCTACCTGCTGAGCCAGCTTCGCCCCTGCCCCAAAAGACCTGATAACATTGAGGGGGACTAAGGGGGTGAAATCTTCGCCTTTCTTTGGAAAGCCTTGCCAAATATAATGAAAATAATTATTTAATTGTTTTAAGAAGTAAATACTTCTTTCCCCTTTCATTATTTTAAGGTAAGGGTTTGATTTCGCCAAGCAGGACTCCCCTCATTAGTCCCCTAGCAAGTGGGGTGATTACCGAGATATTGGGGCCGTTGTTTTTCAATGGTTTACCCATTGGTTTACCGCTGGCATCATCTCCTTTCTGTTCAATAGTGGTTACTAATGTTCACTACTGTTCACTTTGGTTGGAAAAGGTCACCTAGAAGAAGGATGGCTGGACCGGCCTAGTCTCCAGCTCCTCGGCCGCGGCTTCCCCTTTTGCCTATCGTGTCGCCCATCCTCATCGGGGGTTGGGCAAGGACAAGCTCACCGGCTTTAGCCGTGAGTGGTTGACCCTTTCACGATGCCGCTGTAGATATTTCCTGTTCTTAGCTAAGCAGGTGGGGCACGTTTTATGGCCTGGTTCAGGGTTTGCCCCGCATCTTGGACATCTTCCCTGTCTTCTCCAGTAGTCTCTAAGAGTATTTATCCAGGCCTGCCCTTTATTCTCTCTGTGCTTCTTCTGGAATACCCGAAACCTTTCCTGGCACTTGGGGCAGTGGCTAAACTTACCGCTTTCATCCCCACACGAGACACACAAGCCTTTGGCGCGCAGTCTATGGTAGTTTTCTATCCCTTTATTTGGCTTAGTCTCCCCTTTTCGGAAACGGGAAAGGTAAAGGCGCTGGTTTGCAGTGAGGGGATCTTCTCTTACTAGCTTTTTTCCCACGCGCATAATGCTAGGGGGTAAGTGCTCAAGGCGTGATTTTGCATCGAGCAAAGCGTCAAGGTCTAATGCTTTGTCATCGGCTATCGTTTCAGAGAGCTCTATTGTTGTATCTCGAACTGGCGCATCAAGGGATAAGATTCCTCTCGTCTTCTTGTAAGCGCGCCAGTGTCGGCTCCGTACACATCCGGCAGCTCGCCACATTTCCTTAGTTGAGAGTCCGCCGCTATCTCGCCGTGCCCTCTCCATCATCTCCGCCAGGACGTCCTGGACAAAATCCTCTCTATCTGCCCGGCGAATCCCCGCCTGGTAGCAGACGCGTTTAGATACCTTCCGGCAAAGTTCCCAGTCAAGTTTATAGGCAGGCATTACCATCGCCATCTCACCCCCTTTTTCCTAGATTTTGGGCATAGTTATACCCTTCTTTCGTCTGTTCGTAATTACAAAAAGAGGGTGCTACTCATTCGTAGCACCCGAATAACCACCGTTTAGATAGCAAAAAACGCCCCTAGTAAACTAGAAGCGTTTTTGTGTTTGCGCTTTTTAGTAGTTTAGATAATGTTTAACAGCTTCCCATACCTTGTCGGCTATTCTATTGTCAACTGACTTTGGAAGTGGCTTGCCGTATCGGATAGCCTTGCGCCGTTTGTTTTTGCTTACACTCCGTAAACTATCCCCCAAGTCAACGTATAACCTCAAATAACTTGACGGTAACTTGACTTTAGCAAACGGTGTCAAATTTAAGCCACTGATACCTAGACTTTCAACGTAAAATAACGGTTGTTTGTCGTGCCAAATATCAGCAGAGATATTATTGAATCTACCTCTTAACGGTAACTTGCGCTCGCCGAGCGAGTGCATAGCTTCGCTTTCCGCTTTCCAGTCTAGGCTCGCTTGCTGTCTGGTATCAGCTTTCCAGCCGTCAATTGCACTTTCTGAAAGTAGCTCGTATTGAGTAACAAGCGTCTGTTTAGTTTCAATTACAGGTTGCGACTGGTAGACGGTAATATATAGCTCATTACCGTTTTTGTCCTTCAGAGCATTACCTTCACTATTAAAGCACCGCAAGTCTACTGCTTTGGCTATTGAACTTAGCTTGCGCTCGGTGTGTGCGTAATGTTCCAGTATCGGACAATTTAAGTGTCCTAACAGGCACTTGTTACCGCTTTCAGTAAATAGCTTGACAAGGTAAGTTTGACGTTCAGGACTTGCCCACTTTGGTTTATTTGTCATAACTTACCCCCTCATTTTCCAGTTAAACCGTAAAATGTGGGCGTTACGCTCTGATACCTTAGACTAGAACGGCTTCCCTTTCCGTTATCGGTTCGGCTTTGTCCTGTTTGGCTTCGGTTTTGGCTGTGGCTATCGCTTGCGCTTCGGCTTGCGCTTTGATAGCTTTGTTTAGCTCGGCTATGTCGTGATTGTAGATAGGCTCGCCAGCTTTTTGGGCAAGTCCAACTTGCACCTTATAGCCGTCTGCATTATCACGCATAACCTCACCTGCATAGCTGACAAGGTTAGCGGTGAAGTTATCACGCACAAGGCGCACATTGTCGCTAAGTTCCTTAGCGACTCTGATAACAGGTCTGCCCGCTTGCGTGAAACGTACCGCCCCCGCTTTGTCATAGCCTAAGCGCAAGGGGCAACCTAGAGCGTCTGACGGTATAGCGGTATCGCCCATTGTATTCGTAGCCGTAAAGAAAGGAAGCCAAACCGTTTGTAGGTCAACTGACCAAACCTTGCGACCTTGCGGCTTTTTGGTGGTGGGTGTCAAAAGCGACTTGATATAATTTGGTGTCTGCATTTTCGTTCAATACCTCACTTTCATATTATTGAACGTAACACCCACATTGTACGGTTTAACTGCTACTCTATAACCACTAGGTCAACCAGCTTTCGGTTAGTAAACCTATTCACCTGTGACTATCACCCGCCCGTTATGCGGTAAGTGGTGTTTGGTAAGGTACTTAATTAAGATTGCCAGTCTCAAAACGTGTTTATTTAGCTTTTGGTTTACTCCTTTTTCAATTTCCAGCTTCATTATTGAACAAAAGGAGCGATTGGTCACTAACAGAATGAACCTATATTTACATGAAATTATTTTCACAGGCGTATTGGGCGGAAATTCGGATTACAAAACCGAACTAATTGAGGACATTAGGAATAGACGGTCGGAAGAACTCTGCCACCGTCACGGCAGTTTAGCTATTTGAGGCT
>JAZDPB010000115.1:0-3208 GCA_043797985.1 Chloroflexota bacterium | reverse complement strand
GAGCAATCTCCGCCGGCCTCATTCCCAGGTCGAAGGCGATGAACGCGGTGCTACGTATTGACGGGTGAGGGACAGTATGTTCCCGAACCTGGCGCAAGGCGTTCAGCGTGTTGACACGGAACAGGTGAAATCTTACGCCCGTGACCTACGCAGCCTGCTTACCGAAATGGACGTTGCCAGAAGCAAGACTTTTTTGAGGTCATTTGTAGAGAAGATAGTAATTCACGAAAGCACAGGTACGATCTACTACAGGTTGCCGGTACCGGATCACTGGAAGGAGACAGAGGAGGTAGTTCTGCCTATTGTACCCCTTGGTGGGCCATTCGGAACAGTTCCCGAACTCCTGTTTGAGAAAAAGCAACTAATACCGGCTTTGCAGCAGTTACTTGTTTATCAAATGCCAGAATCAAGTTGAAAATCTCTCGTCTAGGATAATTCTACAGATGTCTATATTTACTAGTTAAATCGAGCATGAGAGCATCACTGCTCCCATTAAGTTACTTATTAAGAAATTGCCATCACCATTGAACGAACATCATTTAGTAGCCTCCTCTTTGCACTCAGCTACTCCAACGGTATCTTGAATTCCCAAGGACCTTCCCAGCCGTTAATCTCGGTAATAGTGAAGGTCAACAATTTGGTGTTCTTCGGTACCAAATCCAGGTTCTTCCAGATGCACTCCACCCCGTTCTCGAGGCGACCAAGGCTTCTGTTGCTCCAGGCCTCTTGGACGGCACCTCCATCAAGCCGATACTCAGCCGTGATACTCATGTTTAGAGGTAGTACGGAAGGACCTTTAGAAAGAGGACCTTTAGGAAGAGTCGTGACGACTTCACCAGATGTGGACGGCTCCGTTTCGGTTGTCGATAGCCCGACAGGAGCGCCCTCGGGGGTAGTAGGAGCACGCTCGGTGGGATTGGGTGGGATGGTAAAAACAGAGACGTTCATCCCCAGGTTAGATAACTCGACTCTCTCCAATTTAATAGTGATGCCGTTTACCGTCTGTGATTGGTTTACTTCGATGGTTTTCTCCAGCACTCCTTCGGCGGGGAGAATGGGAAACCAAGACAGGGAGAAAGGGCCTATCCTTCCGGTCTCCCCATAGGCAATAGGCCCGAGCGAGAGGTAATAGTAACCATAATGGACTGGCTGTCCCTGGTCATTACGTTGATTCCAGGTCAGGTCATAATTGACGACTTCACCGGGCTCTAAACGTCTGGTCGCTGTTCCGGCCGGGAAGGAACGGACTGACTCATCGTCCTGACTGGGCGAGTGGGGACCGCGCAATTTGACCGTTATTGCTGGAGGGAATGGGTTTATCTCGAAGGGCTCTTTAGTCATATTCCCAGGGTCTCCTTTGAAGGAGATTTTAATGTCTATATATTCGCCGGATAAGTAGTAGCTCTTACTGGTGGTCCCCGTCACGTCTATTGGTATTCGAGGTGCATGCGGAGCTTGTTTCGTCGCCGGGGCTGTTGGAGTTGGTGTCGTCTGAGCACAGCCAATAATTGTGGAGGCACATACCACCAGGGTTACTAGCAGGATAAGTAACTTCTTCAATATATAAAGTTCTCGTTTATCAATATATCCTGAGCATGCTCTATGACTATCTGCTCTAACTCATCCTCATTTGGAGGTGTACATAGTTCGTATTTCACTCCATCTATTAATAGCATTTCCAACTCTTTTTACCTATGGAAACAATGAATCATCATACAAGTCAGACACCTTGTTCACTGTGAAACTTCCGGTATATGTATGTTTTTGAGATTGGTGGACATATAAAAGGCCAAAGTTAAAGGTCACTGAGTCCCCGGAGATACTTGCTGAGGCATATGAGTCCCCGGATATGCCCGGGTAACCTTTATACCCTATGCCCTCCATCGCAAAACTAATTAAATTTAAATTACCATTTGAATCAATTTTTCCGGTGAATCCCCCACTCCTTGAACCTGACGGATTAGGGATATCTTCAATTGGTGTATCTGGGTCAGAAGATATCATCCGACCTTTAACATCGGAAAGAATCATAATCCCCGCCACATCCTGCCCTATTTGCTTTAGGTGCATTGTTATTGATGCTTCATGAACCTCAGTTGAACTACGGAAACCCTCCATCTCCATGACTAAGCGGAAATTGTAGCGTCCTGACCAGGTACCTGAAAGTGGACCACCTTCGGGGGGTGGTGGCGTCGTTTGTAATGCATAATGCGGACCAAACGGCACGACACCATTAACGTCACGAATTAGACCGGGGAGACCCAGCGACCGAGCAGCATCATAATCAGTATCACTGGGTCCAAATTCCCACCCCGTCCCAAATTCATCTATCGGCGGACTGGGGTGAGTATGGAAGAATCCAACTACCCGCCAACCTTCCCTAGACGGCGGGTCACCGATAGTAAGTTCAGCTCGTGTCCCACTGGGCACACGGATCACAGTCAACTGGCCATACTCGATATTTTGAAGGATCCAACCCCCCTCCTCGTGCCGATTATATTTGTCATTAACTTGTGAATCTTTCCAGGCATCCTCTATGGCTGCGCTCACCCAAGGATTATTCTGCATTTCTTCGTCGCTGGGCAGTGGGACATCGGCTTGGGCAACCGAACTCCAGCCAATACTCAGTATCACCGCGCATAGCAGCGCTAACAATAATTGTTGCGTAACTCTCGCTAGTCTTCTCATATTGATTTACTAACTAATCTTACGTACGAGTCTACTGTACGCCTACTGCGTGTAGTAGACTCTGGTGATAGTGCCGCTGGCCTTGTCAATAAGTACGTGAGGTTCACCCCCGATTACCTTTGGCGATGATATTGGGAAGGAAATGTGCCAGTAATCCTGTTCCTCTTTCACTACGGTGGTACGACCGTCTAAGGACATTACCCCCCCTTCTTGCACCCTTTTGGTGGCAAGTCCGATGGCATCATCACGGCTAATAACTTGTTCCACTGATACCTCCGCGCCCGGTTTATTTATCAGATTCGGCGGGCCGAAGAATAAGAAAAGCACGATAATCACCATAGCTACAGGGACAACTATACTAATTACGCGAAGTTGTTTCTTTACCTTCTGCTGGTGTGCCTCCAGCCACGGCTGCTGAGATGCTTCCAGCCCTGGGGGGAATGGTGTGCCACATTTCTGGCAGGACGTACTGCCAGAAGGATTCATTTTGTAACACTTCGGACACATTATCATAGAAGCC
>JAZDPB010000095.1:0-6666 GCA_043797985.1 Chloroflexota bacterium | reverse complement strand
ATTCTGTTCTTCGCATTGGCTGAAGTCCTGTATGGTTTTGAAGTGCTTGGTCAGGGGGGAGCCAATACGGCTCTTGCTAATGCTTTAACAATCGTTGGCACGGGCATAGCAGCAGCTGCTCTTATAACGGGACTCATTAGTATAATAAGAAGCAAGGAGCGGTCTATTTTTGTCTTCGTGACCACAGCAATTGGCTTGTACGGTCTAATAGGCGGGACTGGTTCACTGCTTGGCTTGGCAAACTAGAACAGCCTTGCCATTGTCATAAGCTAGTAAATTGTGACACCCGAAGAAGCGAGGTGGCGCTAGCTATAGTTAATCAGCTTTTTTCAAATGGCTGGGACCGACCTTGGGGTACAGCGTAAAGAGTGGATTGGACCAGAGTTCCTCCCCAGCCTCAATGCCCTTCTTGGTAAGACGGTAGAAAGTCCGCTGCGGAGCCGCTGGGTAATTTTCTTGAATGGCCGAGGGCTCAGTCTGCCCTGCGGGTTCAGCCCATCCCAAGCGTCTGAGTGTTCCAAAATACATTAGGAATGAGTGGTACCTCATGTGCGTGAACTTGCGGGATACTCTTTTTAACTCGCGCTGATAAATCTTTTCAGCTTCCTCTTCAGTTACATCAGCACCAATCACCACCATACGGCTAACAAGTCTCTCGGCGCGTTCCCTGGCGGTAGCACGGGCGAGCGCTTCTTTATACTGGTAGTTGATGTCCGCCTGAGGAGCCCTACGTTCTAGGTCTATCCGCGTGGAGCCTTCTGAACCGTTGCCCAAGAGAAATTCGCGGATGAACCAACCGCAGCCGAAGGGACGCAGAAAACCACCTTTAGCTGGCCGGAGTTCCATTGGATTTTTCCTCTTTCTTTCACAGCTTGTCGTACCAGTCTTTCAACTCCTCACCAGCTACCTTCCTGTATTTCGCTGTGGTATTGAAGGAAGCGTGACCGAGATGTTCCTGTAGGAGTCTAAGACCATCACCAGAATCATCGAGCTTTACTGCGTGGGTCGCAAATGCGTCTCTCAGCTTGTGCGGACTGACATTATGTGTCTTTCCACTCTCCGAGTTAACCAGTTTGGGTAGCTTAGCTTTCTCGGCACACTCCTTAACGATTTGCCAAGCGCGGTGCCGGGTGATGCCGAAAATGAGGTCCATGTTGTCTCGTCTAATTGCGCCACCACGTCCAACGTAGTCACGTAGCATTTCCAGTGTGTCTCTATCGAGCGGCAGAGTTCTTAATCTCTTGTGTTCCTCAGCTTTGGCGACGGCCTCATCCACCTTAACCCCGCATTTCGGACAGTAGATGTGGCGTTTCCCCAGTCTGACGTCACACGTGGGGCAGGTCAGCTTGACCCTCGATTTGAGGTGGTGGATGCTGACTGAACTCGCCTTAAAGTCGATATCTTTGACCTCCAGCGCCAGCGCCTCACTGATACGGCAGCCAAGGTGAAACAAGAGCCGGATCAGGACTTTGTCCCGTAAGTAGTTCGCCTGTTGCTCTAGTCTTTCTACTTCCTGAAGCTCCAAATAGGCTTTACTCATCGCCAGGATGCCTCACTTGTCTTTCTTCATCACTCTTCGGGACATTGCTGGTGACTCCAGCCATTTTCAACCATGTATTTGGAGGCAGCCGCCCTCTCTTCCGGAGTATTTATCAATATTTGCCTGCCACACTTCTGGCATGGGTAATAGACTCTGTAGATTTTCCTAGCTTGTTGGAAGCCTTCTTTTCGTACCTCTTCCAGCGGTCTTGTTTTGATTTCCATCTCGTCAGCGAATCTTATTAGTAATTGTGCCAGAGTCAGGCTGAGTCTAACCAAAACCACAAACAACTTGTCGCGCTTGTTGGTTGGCATTCTGGCGCTTACAGTTGGATTTCCTTTCTCGTAACGATTCCGTGATGGTGACTTCTTCCTTGGTTTAGCGGCCATTTCATTCCTCCTTTAATTGGTTTGCCTTCGCCGTATCTTGTGGTCCATGACCAAGCATAGAGTTAGTTCGAGATTGACTTCTGGTCGATCGATTGGCAAAATAGAGATGACGCGCATCTGGTAGCAACCTAAAGGGGTGTGCCAATTTCTTCTTGGAGCGAATATGCCTTGAAGGAAGACCTTGCAATGTGATGAGGAACTTTACTGTCAGCTGTGTACTTCTATCTGCAGGAGAGGGGGATTAAGGGGGTGAGGTTGATAAATAGTAGTGGGACTTGATAAATCGCCGATAAACGTTTAAGATATAATGTTTAATATATCATGGAGTGTTATTGAATGAACATTGAATCGCTAAATGAAGTCAAACCGAATCCTAACATCCCGGCGCTCACCTCTGGTGATACAGTAAGAGTGAGTGCTAAGGTGGTGGAAGGAGACAAGGAGCGCATCCAGGTATTTCGAGGCGTAGTAGTTGGGGTGAAACATGGTGGAGCCGGCTCTAGCTTTACCGTAAGGCGTGTTACCTACGGTGTCGGTGTCGAGCGCACCTTCCCTCTGTATTCACCACGTGTGGAAAAGGTAGAGGTTGTCCGTCATGGGAAAACACGCCGGGCTAAGCTTTATTATCTGCGTGAGCTAAGCACTAAGGCATCTCGTCTCAAGGAAAAGCGAATAGAGAAAGAGGAATTGTTAGCAAAGACAGAAGTAAAGGCAGAAGCAGAGCCAAAACCGGCACCTCAGCCAGAACAGAGCTAAATTAGAACTACCTCGCTGGAGTATGGGATGGGGTATGCTGAGGTTTGTGTCAATTCCCCGGTAGCGCAGCGCCAGACGTTCAGTTATGCTATCCCTCCTGGTCTAAGCATCACAGTTGGGCAAGCAGTATTAGTTCCCTTTGGTGAGAAGCTACTTCAAGGTATCGTTTTAGAACTGAGCGATTACCCGAAAGTAGAAGAAACCAAGGAAATAGCCAGCATTATTGAACCGCGCCCCGTATTATCTCCCGCAAATGTATCACTGGCTTACTGGATAAGCCAGCACTACCTATCTCCCCTATTTGATGCCGTGGCTTTGATGCTACCACCAGGGTTTGAGCAAAGGACGCTTACCTTTATTTCTATCCCCCAAATTCCCGCTGACTCTGACTTATCTTCTCTTACCCACGAACAAAAACATGCCCTTGAATTGGTTCAGGGACAAGATAAGATAAGCCTTACGAAGCTGGAGAAGGCTTTAGGCAAGAAAAAGGCACAGTCCGTCGTTTCACAACTGGTAAAACGAGGGCTAGCCGTAAGAAGCTATGAGCTTGAGTCAGTCAAGGTCAAGCCAAAAATAGAGTCCTATCTCAGCCTGAAAGGGAATGCAATTGAAGCTCGGCAGGAGGCGGTTAAGCTGCACAAGAAAAGGGCTAATAAGCAGGCCGCTCTGCTCGACTTCCTATCTCAGCAGTCCAAACCGGTTCCATTAGCCGAAGCCAAACAGAGGGTTAACTGTGATAAATCAGTGGTTGACACCCTGGTTAAAAAAGGTTTAATCAAAAGCGAGCGCATTGAAGTAAGGCGCGAGCCTCTTTCCTACCAGGGCATAGTCCCATCCGAGCCATTAACTCTTACCACTGCCCAGGAATCAGCCCTCGACTCTATTATGTCGAGCCTGCATGAAAAAGCGAAGGGTCATGCCTCACCGGCTGTCTTTCTGCTTCACGGGGTTACTGGCAGCGGCAAGACGGAGGTCTACCTTCAGGCTCTAGCTGAAGCCGTAAGGCTGGGGAAACGAGGCATCGTTTTAGTCCCGGAAATTTCTCTTACCCCTCAGACTGTAGAGCGATTCGCCTCACGCTTCCCCGATAAGGTGGCTGTCCTTCACAGTCAACTCTCTCTGGGTGAGCAATTTGATGAGTGGCAGCGAATAAGAAACGGAGAGTTCGATGTCGTCATTGGTCCCCGGAGCGCCCTTTTTGCTCCTCAACCCGACCTGGGCCTTATTGTTATTGACGAGGAGCACGAATGGACATATAAACAGAACGATAAATCGCCACGCTACCATGCTCGTGATGTCGCTATCAAGCTAGCCGAGCTAACCGGAGCGGTAGTTGTTCTGGGCAGTGCCACCCCTGATATCGAGACCTTTTACCACGCTCAAAGGGGAGACTATTGCCTGCTCCAGCTACACGAGCGGGTTACCCCTACCGAGAATTCACCACTACCACAGGTCGAGGTAGTGGATTTAAGGGAAGAACTCAAGATAGGGAACCGGAGCCTTTTTAGTCGCTCCTTATCTCAAGCCATAACTGAAGCTGTTGCCGGTAGGGAACAGGTGATGCTATTTCTTAATCGTAGAGGGTCAGCCACCTTTATCCAGTGCCGTAACTGTGGCTTCGTCCTCCGCTGCCGACGCTGCGAGGTAGCTCTTACCTACCACCTGGCTGAGGATATGCTGGTTTGTCACCAGTGCAACTACAGAATTCCAGTCCCTCAAGTTTGTCCTCGGTGCTCGAGTCGGCGGATAAAGTTTCTGGGCACTGGCACCCAGAAGTTAGAGCAGGAAGCGAGCCTTACTTTTCCCGAAGCCCGGCTGCTACGCTGGGACAGCGATACTACCAAGGGGAAAAACTCGCACCAGCAAATACTGAACAAGTTTCGTACCCACCAGGCTGATATTCTCATCGGAACGCAGATGATTACCAAAGGACTGGACTTACCGCAGGTTACTCTGGTGGGAGTAATTATTGCTGATACCGGTCTAAATCTGCCCGACTTCCGGGCTGGAGAGAGGACTTTTCAACTCCTGAGTCAGGTAGCGGGTAGAGCCGGGCGCGGTCCTTTAGGGGGAAAGGTTATCGTTCAGACCTATTCCCCTGAGCACTATGCCGTTCAGACTGCCGCCAAGCATGATTACGCCCAATTTTATGATAAAGAAATTACCTACCGCCGCCAGCTTCATAATCCCCCCTTTAGCCGACTGACAAGCCTGGTTTACAGCCATACTAACGAGGCTGTTTGCCAGAGAGAAGCAGAAAGAATGAGACGCTTCCTTATTGAAGAAAGAGACGCCAGAGGAATCGCCGACCTCAGTCTAATCGGACCAGCACCGGCATTTATCCGTCGGCTACGGGGTAGGTTTCGGTGGCAGCTCATACTTCGCGGCGCCGACCCATCCGCTTTTCTCTATGAAATACCCATCCCTCAGGGTTGGACAGTGGACATCGACCCGGTAGGGCTGATGTGAGGTTAGAATATTATGTAACCTATCTCTCTAACCCCCTTCCCTTAGTAAGGGAAGGGGGCATAGAAGTTAGAGAGGGGCGAAGCCCCTCTCTAAAACCTCTCTTCTTGGGAAAGAGAGTTAAAGCAAGACGTCTAAGAGGGGTAAAAAGCTGGAAGATAGAGAGCGTTGAGCCTGCACGAAATATCCGCTAAGAAAATGCAGATTAACCAATTATCAGTAATAGCAGCAGGAATAAGTGACCATATTTGAACTATTGAAGAGATTGTGAAATTGGTTAATAATCTGTAATTGATAGAAATGAACTGGATTTTACCAGCAATAGCAATACTAATCCTATTATTTAACATAGGTTTAATTATCTTAGCCATATATTATTGGCCTAAGTATAACCATTTTATAGTTTTTCCCGAAGCCGAAGAATATTTGAAAATTGGGCGTACTCGTCAGGTATTTTATAAAATCTTATATAAGGTGTCTACAAAACAATTAAGAATATTTGTTTATGCCCTCATCGTATTAGTCGCTATAAATATTTTGAATGCACCTTTATATGTTATATACCTTATCCTAGAAAACTTTATTTCTCATTGAATTAAACTTCAAACTAACTCACTACCCAATCTCTATTTTACTCGTCACACCAAATTAGGCTATAATTTAATTGATAACGTTTGGTGATGAGTTTAGTATGGCAATTCTTTCAATTCGTGTAATACCCGACCCAATATTACAACAGAAATCGAAGCGGGTCAGTTCTGTTGATGGCTCGCTCCGCAAGCTAATCGCCAACATGCGTGAGACAATGCACGCTGCCCCGGGTGTGGGACTGGCAGCACCCCAGGTGGGTATTCTCTTGCGTGTCATCGTTATCGGCATACCCGAGCAAGAAGACATAGTACTAATCAATCCGGCGATAGTACGGAGGAGTGGGGAACGTCTGATAAACGAGGGCTGTCTTAGCATTCCTGGCTACATTGGTGAGGTCAAGCGCGCCGTCTCGGTTACCGTTAAAGGACGTGACCAGAACGGAAAGGAGATACGAATTAAGGCACACGAACTCCTGGCTCAAGCGCTGGAACACGAAATAGACCACCTGAATGGCGTACTTTATCTTGAACACCTGGAGAGCAGGGATAAATTACGCAAGATTGAACCTCCGGAGCCTAAACTCCAGGAATCAGGACAGGCTCCGCGAAGTAATCTCAAGCAATCTACGGATTGCTTCGTCGCCCCGACTTATCGGGACTCCTCGCAATGACACACCCTCATTTGTTACGTTTCAGGTAGTCTATCGCCCACTGGATAGCGTCCTCTCCTTCGAGCTCAAGCGGATAGTCGGGCTCTATCCCTTCACCTTCTATCATGTGCCCATTCGGAGTAAGCCAGCGAGCAGTAGTAATATTTAGCCCCGAACCGTCTTTAAGCCGATGCAGTACAGTAACACTACCCTTCCCATAAGTCGTCATGCCGGCGATAGTAGCGCGACCATGGTCTTTCAGAGCGCCAACA
>JAZDPB010000076.1:0-13462 GCA_043797985.1 Chloroflexota bacterium | reverse complement strand
AATCCAAGCTTTCGTGCAATATCTATGGTCTAGCGTTTGAAATGAACAAATATCCTTCCAGAATTCTTATCGTCTTTCTCCAACCGATAGTACATTCCTCATATTTCTGGCTTAATTAAGAAAGGTCCTCTGAGCATTACTCCAGGACGTTAATCAGGATTTCGGAAGCATAGCTACGTTCGGTTGGGAATAACCTCAGGGTTTAATCTCTTTAACTCGACCCACCAGACCGTTTTCTAAGCGGACTTTTATACCATGGGGATGAACGGCAGTTCGGGTTAGAATGTCTTTAACTATGCCTTCAGTTAACTTTCCGGACTGTTGGTCTGACTTTAATACTACCAAAACCCGCAGTCCCGGTTTGATTTTGATGAGGTCTATACCGCTCATACTATCGATTCCACCTTCAATTTCAACAGGTTCTCATACCTCCACGATACTCTTTAACTTAACTAGCATCCTCTCTACATGGGCTTCAGATATGGGTCTTCTAAATAACTCCACGAACTTGCCCAGAATGCCGAAAGGCAATGTGACGTTCTCAAAACAAGTTAACCTGATGCCAGTTGGTGTGGGTTCCAAGGTATATCTCTGCTCATAGCCTCTCACGAGATTGCCTGAGGTCATCTTAAAAGAAACGCTCCGGTTAACTATCCACTCGGTAACCACGAAATGCAGTTTCATTAGCCTTCCAACAGCCCTCTCCTCAAAGTAAAAGGGTGTCTTCAGACCGCTACGTTGCTCACTCGTGTAGATGACTGTTTTCACAGTGCTGCACCACTTCATGATATTCGCTGGTTCAACCAGGAAGGGCCAGATTTTTTCTGTCACAGCAGCAATTTCAATAGACTTTTGGATTTTCATTCTTGCCTACCTGCTCTCCATCTTCCCTAATCTGAAAGAAAAGTTGATCTTTAATTTGACTTTAGTCCTATTCTCTACCCCTTGTCAATTTTGCGGGTTACCTTTTTAGCTAAAGCAGGTAATCTCCTTAGGATATTTCGAAAGCAGGCGGGACATTTTTATAGTTACAATTAACAAACCGCTAATATCGTACAATCATTTAACGATTTACTATTTTGTTAAGCTTTTGCGACGTTCCGTTAGTTTTATGATTAAACAGGGGTGTCCGTTTTCTTGTACGCAAGATAATCCTTCTCACAGACAAAGCCAAATATGCTATTATGGGTTGAACCATTTGATGTTCTGGAGTGATTAATGGATATTTTCAGCGCGGTCTCAGAGACGGCATTTATAACCTTAAAAGCACGTTTAGTGGAATCAGAACAGGAAAAACCAGTAATTAAAGATGCGGTTGCATTAGAATGCTTTAATCGGCTTCAATCCCTACTGCCAATTGATGTTCGGAAAAGACTTCTGGATCGAGAACTGCCATTGTCCTTGACCAGGTATATTGCCCTTAGGGCACGAAGATATGATATGTACACTAAACGATTCCTGGAAGAATATGCGGATGGACTGGTTGTAAGTCTAGGCTGTGGCTTTGATACAAGGTATTGGCGAATATCCAAAGACCCATGGAATTACATTGAGATTGATTTACCGAATGTTATAGAGGCCAAAAAGAAGGTCTTAGGTGATACTGTGACATACGCAATGATTGGATGCTCCGTGTTGCAGGAAGACTGGATTGAAAAAGTATTATCTATGCAGAAAGAGCATGTGCTGTTTCTTGCAGAGGGGCTTTTCATGTACTTACCCAAAGATGGTGTTATTAGCCTTTTCAAGCGATTGGCAGAGCTGTTTACAAAATCCGAGATCGTTTTTGAGGTTGTTACTGAAAAATACACGAAGGGGCTACGGAAGAAAATAGTTATGTCCAAGATGAGTAAACTGGGAACCCAAGCCGGCTCTTCATATAGCTTTGGTATTCGTGATGCAAAGGATATTGAAGCTTACGGAAATAACATAAAGGTTGTTGAGGAATGGTCTTTTTTTGAAGACGCCGATATTAAACCTACGATCTTGAAGCTCTTTCGTAATGTTAGACTATTTACCAGAGCACAGTGGACTATAAGAGCAACGATTAACTAGAGTGCTACAGAACGGACGTTTAGTTACTTAACTTAACATTTTGAGTGAATGTGACCAGTCAAGCCCACTTAGACAACGATACCAAGAACTCTCCGATGTTCTAAACAAGATTTGCAGAGTAGAGTCTTTTAAAAGACATGAACACAATAACATCTTACCTTTTAGCCTTAAAATAGCTGCCGGTGTGTTAAAATAGAGGTTGGTCTGGCATTGGTTGGTTAGCCTAACAAAAAGGCTCGCCATAATATGACGAGCCTTTACCTTTCATTCGCCCTGCCCCTTTTTTAGGGGGATGCTAACCCATCTGGGCTATCTTTTCAAGGCGCTCTACGTAGCGACATCTGAGTGTTGGTAAGCTGCCTGCCCACTACAGGTCGGACTACACTTTACCCACTTTTCAGACATCTCGCCTATCACTATAACAGAGATATTGGAAGATGTCAAGGAGAATCCTCTGGAGCAGGCCTCGCCAGTAGATGCCGTATATTTCTATCTCCAATCCTTCGACTGCGGTACTTTCTTTAGAGCACTGAATAGTTTTACCTGTGTTAGGAGGAAATGTATAATTTACCCTCCTATTATAGGTGCGACGAAAGCTAAAGTATCACCATCGCTTAGCCTAGTTGCCAGTCCATTTGCTAGCTCTAAATTGCGACCGTTAAAGAATATACTTACCCTTTCAGTTAGTTTTTGGGCATTAACATCGAAAACGACCTGTCCAAAGCGTGGATATCTGGTGGCAAGTCGGTTAAGCAGGTCACTAACTGTCTTGCCCTCTTCGATTTCTTGCTCGAGGCTAATAGTATCGTTATTTCCTTCAATGTCCAATGTCTCTGTTAGCCACGAAAGAATCTCCAGATGCACCTTACTCATAATTTGCTAAGACCATCCTTTCACAGGTAGAGGGCACCTGCTGGTTTCTAAAATGATCGCAGGTACTCAGAATATTACTAGCCTTAGGTTTCAAAAATATTATGGAGCTACCTAGGCTCTGCTTCCGCTCGTTTCCTACTTCGGCAAGCTCCGTAACATTGTAAATAGAATGAGTTTAATCTATTGCATCCATAGGCTCAAGTACAGGAATTACAAAGTCAAGTCCGAGCCGTTTCAGTTCCTCTCTAGGCGGCAGTCCTGCTTCAGTCAACCTTAGCGTGTCCACATAGTAATTCTTTTTCGCCTTCTCCCAGTCAGAATGGTCCCAGACCCAGGTGGTACCATATTTGTCGGTAATGGGTTCATCATATGCGCGTGGTGGCAGGTAATCATCTTTTGAGGGGTGGTACCCTTCTCTAAGGCTAACGCACCTGTTGAAGTAGTAATTTCTCAACGCAATATCCTTGACGTCATTTATGGTAAAGTCCCACCCGCAGACTGGATTCAAGAACTGTCTGACAGCTTCTTCTTCTGACCCCCATAATTGGACAAACGGCGAAGAAGCAAACATGCAAATTGTTGCTGCTTCTTGCAAAGCTGAAGCTATGCCGAAACCCATGCGGGCTCCGTTATGACTTGTGCCATAAAGAAGTCCCCAGCCAGAATGTTTATTCCGCACATCGTATGTTGGGGCAGCACAGCCGTGAACTTCAAAGGCGTACCACTTGGATTCGTCTCCGAAGGCCTTGTAGGCGCGCCGGAATCCTTCAGCCAGAGCTGCCGGTGCACGGCCTTCCTTATAGGCAATCTTCTTCAACAGCTCGCAGGTTGCCTCAACATTGCCCCACTTAAGGTCGATTCCACCAAGGTCTCCCTTGGTAATAATACCGTGCTCGTAAAGGTCCATAGCCCAGGCTACGATTCCTCCAAGTTCTTCCCCATCCATACCGAGTTCGTCTTCCAGTGCGCTAATCTCAAGCACCTCTTCGTAGCCCAGCATTATGTTGGCGACGAGGCCTCCAACGTTATCGTGCCTTATCTCCCCGGCAAAAGCACCCCTCTGGTTGTTCTGGAAGAAGGGAACAAAGCAAGGGCTGGCGCAACCGGGGCAACCGTCATTCCAGACGTGATACTTCAACTCGTGTTCCAGGTGGTTGGTTTTTTCAACAATCTCATGATAGCTGAGATGATTGTTCTTGATTCCCTCGGCGGCAAAGCGCAGTAAGGTAGGTGGTGAGGTACTGGCGCCGAAGCGACTTCGACCAAGCTTATGTAATGCTGTTTTCGGGCTTGTAGCATAGTTCCTGAAAAGCTCCCAGACCTTCCCATGGTCGGCATAAACAGGGCCCTTTGTTCCTCTCACAGCAATAGCTTTAAGATTCTTGGAACCCATCACTGCACCACACCCCCACTTTGAAGCAGAATGGACAAACTCTGTAGTAGCGTTAGCGTACCTCACCAGGTTCTCACCAGCAGGGCCGATGCACAGCACACCGAAAACCTCACCGGTTTGCTGGTTCAAACGGTCTCTCAGGTTGACCTCGGTCTCTTGCTTCCATTTGCCCCACAGGTCTGCGGCATTTCTAATCTCTACCTTATCATCATAGACGTAGAGGTAGACCGGTTTCTTTGCCTTACCTTTGATCAATATGCCCGCATTATACTGTGCTTTTACTATCTCCTCACCGATGTAGCCAGAAATGCTACTTCTACCAGCCCAGCCGGTCAGGGGAGACTTGAAACTCAAGACCGTTTTATCTCCCATAAGTCCGGTTAACGGCCCTACGCCGATGTGGAGGATATTGTCTGGACCGAGAGGGTCTGCTCCCTGCGGCACCAGTTCCCATATCAGCTTGTTGGCTAATCCCCTAGCGCCCAGATACTTTTTGACATCTTCAGTAACATCGACGACACGGCTCGTCTCGCTGCTTAAATCAACCTCTAGCATACTAAAATTGATTTCAGTCATCTATATTACCTCCATCCCGGGTAACCCATACTTTCTCTGGGAAGTGGGTACAACCTTTTAGCGATCAGTGCAGCCTTTTCATCCGCATGTTTCCGGAACAAGTCTTGCACCGAATAGCCGAACCGAAGGTCTGTGCTTTTTGAAAAATATAGGGCACCCGAGGGACACACATTAATACACTGAGGGTCTCTGTTTCCATTTTTCTCAGTATCGCACAGGTCGCAAACGAAGGGCGTGGGAGACGCCGATGGGTAGATTCTAATAGCCTTGGCTGAACAGGCTTCCCGACATTGCAGGCAGTCTTCACCCAGACATCTTTCTTCGTCAATAACCATATGAAGCAAGTCCTTGTCGAAGTGAATAACCTTCGGCGTCACTGGACAGGCCTTCTCACACTCTCTTTCTTCGGCAGCGCATTGCTGGCATGTAACCTGGACTGCTTTGGGTAGAGGCAGGAGGTACTTTCGGACCTGGATTCTAGCAAGCTCCTTGTTAATAATTCCAAAATGCTTCATAGAACAGGCCATCTGACAAATTCCGCAGCCTACACACTTCATTTCGTCACACTCGATGAAGGCTGCGCCTGTTGGATAGGGATAATTCTCCTTACCCCAGCCCTCTGCCTTTTGTTTTACAGAAGATTGTGCCGGGTTTCCCCCGCCTTTTTTCTTTTCTTCCTCTGCCATGATCAAAACCTCCTTCTGTGGCAAATAACGTATTTAATTGACCTACCCCCATAAAGGATATCACACTTTAAATCGTAGTTTCAGCTAATCTGCTCCCGGAAACCGGTATGAAAATCTCTGGTGAAAGGATTATATTTCAAATAGGAGAAAGAACCAAGGGAGAGTCGAACTCCACCTGAAACAATATCAGTTTATACTGGATTCTACAACCTTACAAGTCATGGACAATTGGCTTTCCCGTAACCTAATCGTATAGCTTTATCCGTCCAACCACGTTCAGTCTTGAAAGGTATTCCCTTTTTACCGGCCCCGTATGCCCATTCACACCGAAATTCTTTACATACTTTTGGCTTGGTATTGTGGATTGTGCAGATATATTTATAGTTACCAATTTTCTTAATAAATGGGCAATAACCCGACCCTTCGCCACCCTCTATTTCTATCCATAGGTCACCGTAACCTTGTAGTGGAGGTACTGAAGCATATTGAAGGATATCTGACCGTCCTTGACGTGTCCATCGCCTATAGTCTTCTGGCTTTGTAACCAGAATAACAGGCGCCCTACAACACTCACCGCACATACAACATCTTGGTTTCTTTCTGGATTTATTGTTCATGTCTACTGAATCATAGCCATTCCTGGCCGGCCGCCGATTGCAACGTGACACCCGTCTTTTATGAAGGTAGCAACTGCCACCTCCAGTGTCATTATTTTCGTCATCCTGGGTCTTCCTTTTTTAAATTTGCACGGATTTGAACTTCTTACTATCGCTCCATTTTGTTTATAAATTGTCCGGTGGTACCTGGCAAAGTCTACCTGTCTTTAAAGACGAGTAGTTTGATAAACTGGCTAATGTCATTAATCTCCTCCAGGCTGAAGATTGTGTCAGCCAACCGTTGTATCTGCTGTTCATCCAGGAACTTAGCGGCTAGGGAGCAGAATTTACTGCGGAGTTCCTCATCGGTCATGGGATTCAGCGGGTGACCTTTGGGGTAATCCACGCGGCAGGTGTATTGCGCACCCTGCCGGGTCGTAACTTCACTGATACCGGCACGGCCGAAACGGTCCAGGTCGGTGTTTATCTCCATGCTGATCTTGTCGATTAACTGTCTGACTTTAGGATCGGTATACTTTTCATTGGAATACTGGGCAGGGCTCAGCTCTCCCTCCAGTATGGCTATTGCCGTAACATAGTAAGCACTATGGTCGGCAGTTTCCTTATTCCTGGGGTAACGCCTGACAGGGTCGCCGGTATGCTGTACGCTCCGGGTACCGGCCTGGAGCCTGACCCGGCTGATATCCTCGGGCTTAATATTGTACTGCTGCATAAGGTTTAGTGTCGCGTTGAGGTGACCCTGGATAGTTCCACAGGCCGGCCACATCTTAAACTCAGTATTAAGGATACGGAACGTGCCGCCAAAATTGGTGATTTGTTCCACAGCGAAATCTCCATTCATCACCGAGTGAATAAAACCATCATCCCCCTCAAAAACTGTAGTTGGCCCGGTAAATCCTTTTTGGGCTAGAAGAGCGGCCAAAACTCCGTCCCGCGCAGTAAAAGGAAACCTCAGGTTCTTGGTCATGCTGAACTCCTCGGCTGCCGTGTCCAGGATACCCAGAATCATGCCGTGGCAACCCGAGATACCTATGGCATTTTCAATTTGCTCGGCATCAAGACCGAGGAGCTTACCGGCTACCGCCGGGACGACGTAGGCGCCGGCGGTATCGGAATTCCAGCCCTTCTTCGACATCGGGATAATAGTGTTTGCCTCGCTGAAACGTGCTAAAAGCTCGTAGCCAAGGACGATGGCGGCCAGTATCTCCTTCCCGGAGGAGTGTTGCCGCTCGCCGACAGCCAGGACTGACGGGATGACTTCGCCCGGGTGGGTATAGACATACCACTGGCCGACCGGTATTGAAATCTGGTCCATATAATCGAGGTAACGCACCATAATTCCGTTGGCCATAGTGGCATTGAGGCAATCAGTCTTAATCCCGCTCCCGATGATAGTTGAGTCGTCCGATTTTCCTAACTCTCCAACTAAGCTCTGAAAAATCCGGCTGGCGTCACTGGCGTATCCACCTATGGCACAGCCGACGGTGTCTAGGAGTGCCCTCTTGGTGGCATGTACTACCTCTTGGGGCAGGCTCGTGTAATCGAAACCCACGGCATACTCGGCGATTTTTCTCGCAATAGTCATTCCGCAGCCTCCATTGCATAAATGGTACTGATATGATAGCACATTGACCGACTGCGGGACGAGCAACAGGGACATAACTTTGAGGCGGTACCTGGATGGCACGGTGAAAGGTATCTCGGCGGCGTTTAGGAAGAATATCGCGGGGAGGTAGTTAAGCTCCAGGCAGGCTCTACCCTCCCGTGCCTGGCAGATTTTAATTTAGCCTTGGTTTAACCCGATAAAGCAGGGATTCCCCCTTTTCCTCTGCAAGAAGGTTTTTTAGAGAACTCATTCTGTTTCCCGGCATATCCTCCTTTATTATTTTATATCTATAATCTGTATCATATTCATGATAAAATACAAAAATGGTGGGTTTAAAGTAGATAATTCAGATATAGAAAATCTCTTTGAAGTACAGTATTCTTTATGTCGGATTAAATGAAAAGGATTTGCAGGGGAGCTTCTTTTTAGAGGAGGGTAAAGATGGAATGGAAAACCAGGGTTACTGAATTGTTGGGCTGTAAATATCCCATTCTGCAAGGCGCACTGGCCAGGCAGGGCACTTGGCAATTAGCCGCTGCAGTGGCAGAAACCGGCGCTCACGGCATTCTCACCGCCTCTACCTCTGGGTCGCCGGAGCAGTTGCGGAAAGATATCAAGCAGATACGGAAGACTACAAAGGGCACTTTCGGAGTAAATGTTAGTTTCGGTATTGCCGATAAGCTGCAGGAAATGCTTGCAGTGTGTATTGATGAAGGCGTCCAGATAGAAACCTCTATGTATAAACCGGATGCTTTCGCCAAGCTGATTAAAGAGTCAGGATTACCTTGGATACATAAGGTTGCCCGTATTAAAGACGCGGTTTACGCCGAAAACGCAGGGGTTGATGCCGTTATTATCGTTGGCTTAGAAGGCGTTGGCTTTAAAAACCCGGAGCAATTGCCTACCTTAATGGCGATTACTATAGGTGTTAAGAAATTGAAGATACCGGTAATCGCCGCCGGTGGTATTGGTGATGGGCATGGTTTTCTTGGAGCGCTGGGGATGGGTGCCGAGGGTATAATGATGGGTACCGGATTCATGGTGTGTCAGGAAAGTCCGTTGGACGAAGAGCAGAAAAAAATAATTGCTGCGGCCACGGAGGAAGACCCTGAGCTTTACTTCCGAGTGCTAGCCAAAGCTGACCCAAGAGAGTACGCCGAGGCAATGCAGTTCAGAAATAAACTGCCGCTGGGGCAGTGGTTGCGGATGCTGGAGCGTGTGAACGTGAGGGATCCTGGTTGGCGTGATTCCACAGTTTCCATACAGCAGAGTAACCCAAGGCGAATCATAGGTTCGCTGGCATCAGCCGTTATTGACCGGGTACCGACCTGTAAAGAACTGGTTGACGGCATTATTCAAGAAGCTGAAGAACAGTTAGATAAATGGCAGTTTCTTAAGACGAGGTAATTGTCTTTTCCCCGGCGAATTACTGCAGTTGCAATGCCACATCTCTTGTTGTGTCAATATAGCCGATATGCACAACTTCCTACGGCTGTATTGGATAGGGCAGATATCGCACCTTTTAGTAAAGTGTTACCTCATTGCACGATATTAGCGGTTTGTTATTTGGTCATTAGAAATTGACTCAAGCTATAGGCTGGGTCATAATGTTCCTTAGAAACGATGAGCTACTGTAAGACACCATTATTCGGGGTTTCATGAGGTAGAATTGGAGTGTAGCTACGAGTTACGTTGTTTATGCACTAGTGTGATTTACCAAGTATTCGTTGCGTTACGATGAGGATAATATGCCTGAGCCGATAATTGCAAGCAAAGGGATGATAGAGCAAATCTTCGATGGCGCAGCAACGTCATATGATCGCGTTGGGCCGAGCATCTTTGCTCAGTTCGGCACTCGCCTGATTGAACACGTGCCTCTTGGGCCTGACACGCACGTGCTAGATGTTGCCACAGGTAATGGTGCTGTATTACTGCCTGCCGCGCTGCGTGTGGGGTCGAAGGGGCATGTAATCGGTATTGACCTTTCTAGTGCGATACTTAAAGAGGCAAAGCACCTCGTGCAGGCATACAAGCTGGTAAATGTCGAATTATTAAAAATGGATGCTGAGCATCTTGAGTTCACTAACCATACCTTCGATGTCGTCACCTGTGGTTTTGGGCTCTTCTTTTTTCCTGATATAGAGGCAGCACTGAGCGAGATGTATCGCGTCTGCAAGCCAAGTGGTTATATCTGCGTGAGTGTTTTCAATAAGACACCCCGGCCATTTGATCCAGGATGGCCGATTTTATTACAGCAGTTCACGGAATATCAAGTAGGCATACGTATGCCGCAAAAAGTTGCCTATGCACTCGACGAAGTGGAGGCTATGCTTAGTCGATTCGCATTCCGCCCCATCGATATACACAGTGAGACGAGTGATATCGTGTATGCGTGCATGGAAGATTGGTGGGCGTTTCAATTGACCCTGGGGTCGCGTGCGACAATTCTGGGCATGAATAGAGATATGCGCGAGCGTTTCAAAGAAGAATATCTTGCCAAGTTACACCCGCTGCTCCGACAGGATGGGATACATCTGCCAATAGCGGTAGTCTATGCATTGGCGCAGAGGTAGGTTATAGATATAACCCTGAGACGGCATAAGCTAATGCAACTCTCAATCAAGCTTGATTCTCACCACACTCAGGAAATCTTAAGGGTTTAACAAATTGTCCAGAATATGTGACCACAATAAGATAGCTGGGTATCTGTGCAGATACCCAGCTATGATGATACCTGACCGGTAAGAGAAGCCGAAAGAGACCTCACAAGAACTTGCGGATATCGGTGACCCGGGCTGGTGCTTTGGGTGGGAAAGTCAACCACATAAGGACTACAGAAAGGGCTAGTAGTCTTGTGAGTAAGATAAAGGCAGCTATATAGCTGCCGGTAGTGTCATATACCCAGCCGGCATAGATAGGAGCTATTACTCCAACCGGTGTCGTGAATATCTGAGAAGAGCCGTGGATAGAACCGAAAGCCTTCCTCCCGAAGTAACGTCCCCTGATTATAGCATTTAGAGGCATGGCAAGCCCGTTGCCAAAATAGTAGAGAGCGAAGAAGACATATGCCATATTGATGGTTTGGTTTAGCAAGAAGATGCCAAACCCGAGAGCCTGCAAGAGATATGCTCCCCCTACCAGAAACCGCAGGTAGCGTTTTTCGAGACGGTCGGCAAGAAGCCCACCGAACAGTCTTGCTGGGATGCTGACTGCACTTGTTGCCGCAATCATCACTGCTGCTTTAACTGGCTCAACACCCATATCGGTCAAGAAAGGTATACAATGGATCATAACAACTTGTACGGGCATACCATGGGCAGCATTGGCTAAGATGAGCAACCAGTAGGCTGGAGTTCTCATGGCCTGTCTGAGGGTGAACTCCACCTCTTCAACCTCGGCAGCATACTTCACCCCTTTTTCTATCATCTGGCTGGTATCCTTTGCTTTTTCCTCCACTGTGGCGCCGTCAGGGAGTAATCCATAATATTCTGGACGCTGTTGTCTCACAGAGAACCATGTAAGGGGTATACCAACAGCCCACATTACTAATCCGCCGATAACGCAGGTCACCCGCCAGCCTTGAGTGGAAACAAGCCATGCAATAAGGGGTAACACCAATACTAAAGCAAGCCCACTACACGTCCATCTGACCCCTAGGGCCAACCCCCTTTTCTTGACGAACCAGTTTGTTATTGCCTTCTCCAAAGGTAGAGTCAAAGCAATATTTACCCCGGTTCCCGTTATAATTCCCCAGACCAGATAATAACCCCAGAGCGAATGTATGAAGTTCATTAATATCAGACCCAGACCAATAATGGTGACACCGACAACCATTATCGACCTCGGCCCATATTTATCCGTAATCCACCCGGTCAGCGGGGACTCAAATCCACCCTCGAGTCGGCCAATACTGGCAGCAACAGATGTAGCTGCCCGACTGAAGCCCAGTTCTGTGGATATAGGTTTGAACAGTGCCGACCCGCCAGTATAGTAGTATCCCATTCCCCAGAGGCTGACAATACTGCCGCCTAGAACTATCCACCAACCGGGAAATATCTTGCGGAACCTTGTCCTCCTGGTCAAAAGAGCCTCCTTACTTACTCGTTAGCGTCCGATGCGACCTGAGGGTTATCCCGGAGTCCCCTACATAATGACGCCCCCCCCAACAACAGTATTAAAATACTATCAAGAACCAGGGCAACTTTGGCTATTTATCATTCCTGTAACCAGGATGGTGGTAGTTTATTTGATGCGCATTAATAAGTCAATTCAGATAAAAGGAACAGATATTTTATATATACTTGGTTCATCTAAACCCAACATTTCCTACTTTGTTATTTCCCTGGTCATTCTTTGCCAAAGGTCATACGAATGAAGTAGAATAATTGCCGATTCCGGCGAAATTGGCTTATGTCTTTTAGGAGGCCGATTGGTAGAGCGGGAATCAAGATTTCCCTAGACATAAGCATGAATATTCACGTTCTAGTGACTTACAGTTGGAGTCCCGATATTGAGAGAAGATTCTTCTTACCGAAATTCTTTGTTGACGAGGAGTCACTTTTTTCCTTTTGTCAATCCTATCGGCAAAGTTCAGTGATGATCCATGAGACTCTTTAGGTCGAGTATGCCTAGAGCCGGGATGCTCATTGCTGTTAGTCATGCCAATTTCCGCTGGTTCTGGCTTAATACAGCTTTTTGGTCAGCCGGGATATGGATGGAGATGACCGTCCTGGGCTGGCTGGTGCTGGAGTTGACTGATTCACCTCTGCTGCTGGGCCTGGTGATGGCTTCCAGAGGAATCCCACTGCTTCTATTTGGTTCCTTCAGTGGTGTCCTTGCGGATAGAATGGACCGACGCTGGCTTCAAGCGGCTTCTCAACTGGCTGTTGGGATTTTCTCCTTATTGATGGGCATTCTTATCTCCACAGGAGTAATCCAGGTTTGGCATGTTGTGACTATTACAGTCCTATCGGGAACGGCACGTACTATCAGCCTACCAGCGCGTCAGGCATTTCTCTACGACATCGTCGGAAGAGATAACCTCTTGAATGGCATAGCCATGAATCGTATTGCTCAGGATGCTACCAGGATTGTTGGCCCGGCTTTAGGAGGAGGACTCATTGTTCTCATTGGCACTGCTGGTTGTTTCTACATCATGGGGGCAAGCTTTATCCTTGGTAGTGCCACGCTCCTTCTAATACGTAATGTACACAAATCAAGTGTCGCCTCAACTTCGGCGTGGCAAAATCTTATTGACGGACTGAGATATGTAAAGAGCAATCGAACTGTTTTGCTAATCCTATCCATAGAAATTGTAACAGATACCTTTGCCTTCTCTTATTACACCATGCTGCCTGTTTTTGCCCGTGATGTTTTTGGGGTCGGTGCTCCCGGATTAGGATTTATGATGAGCGCATCTGGAGTTGGCGCTCTGGTGGGTTTAGTTGTTGTGGCTATGCTCGGCAACTACAGACACAAGGGATGGCTGCTGTTAGGCAGCAGTATAGCTTTTGGTGGAGCATTGATTCTATTTAGCATATCGCCATGGTACCCCTTATCCCTGGTTCTGCTAGCTGCTGCAGGTGCAGCAGGTTCAATGTATGATACTGCTGTAGCTACTCTTCTGCAGGTTATTGTGACTGAAGAAATGCGGGGG
>JAZDPB010000071.1:0-26269 GCA_043797985.1 Chloroflexota bacterium | reverse complement strand
CCTGTTACCGATAGCGACCTTGTATTCTGCCATTGGAACGGTTCCCCACTTTTGCCTAGCTCAATAACTCACACCTGGTTGAAACTGGCAAGGCGATGCGGCCTAAAAGGTATCCGGTTACATGATGCACGTCACACCCATGCCAGTTTACTCTTGAAGCAAGGGATTCACCCTAAGATAGTCCAGGAACGGCTTGGACATGCTGGTATATCAATAACCCTCGACCTTTATTCCCACGTAGCACCAGGGTTGCAGCAGGCAGCTGCAAACAAGTTTGATGATATTGTCTTACCGAAAGTTAAAATCAATTAGTGCCAAATTAGTGCCATTTAGCAAAAGCCCTTTTGCTACTTACTGCAAAAGGGCTTAATTTAGCTTTAATAAGTGGTGGGCGATACTGGACTTGAACCAGTGACCTCTTGCGTGTGAAGCAAGCGCTCTAACCACTGAGCCAATCGCCCAAAAATCAAATCTATTTTACCCCCAAAAATCAGCTTTGTAAACATAGACCTCTTGCTTCGCCAAGCCTTTGCACTATTGCTGGTGATGCCTCTGCAGCAGAATACTAGGGCATTAAGCAAGTCCAAAAGTACTTCCCGACGGAAACCACTCGAAGCCGGGGCGTCTGGGATGACGCTTTACGTCATCTTGTATTTCGGGCCATCCCCGCCTTCAGGGACCTCCCACCTTATATTCTGAAGAGGGCATTTTACCCGGCATGTCTGACAATGCACACAGTTCGACGGGCTGAGCATTATCTTGTGGTCTTCAGCCCGATACACTTCACCGGGGCAAAAGAACTCGCAGGGATGGCATCCGTATCTTGCTTCGCATGGTTCACACTCTGCCTCATCTATGAAAGTGATATGTGACGGCTCGTCCTCCCGGTGTTCCGTCCCTGAGAAACTGACATCGGTCAAGCGGTCGACCCCACCCTTATAGTGCCGGTTGAGTTTGACGCTCCGCATGCCCTCATGGTCTGGCTGGGTTGACAACCGTGGTAACCACTGCTGGATGAAGGAAAGTGACGCTCCGAGATGTAACCCCCGCCTGAAGACCTGGCGGTAGTTCCTCGCGTCATTCAGGTCTTTCATGACAAAGCTCTCAGCCAGACGCTCTTCATAACCCTTCAGGTCAGACTTTGAGAAGGAACCACGTTCAAGGGCATCGAAGATAGCTTCAGCAGCCAGCATCCCCGACTTTATGGCGTAATGTAAGCCTTTGAGCTTCTTTACGTTGGTAAATCCAGCGTCATCTCCAATGATGACGGCGCCATCGGCGACAAGTCCCGGCATAGAAAAGAACCCACCCTCTGGCAGGGTCTTTGCCCCATAACCTACAACCTCACCGCCTTTGAGCAGGTGACTGATAAAGGGGTGGGACTTGAATACCTGAAGCTCCTGCTGGGGGCTGAGGTCACAGTAGCGCCAGTCGAGCGCCATGATGAGGGCTACGGCGACCATATTCGACCCCATGCTGTAGAGCGTGCCTCCACCGAATACGTCAGATTTATTGGGAAAACCCAGAGTGTGTATCACCCGGTTCGTTCCAAAGCTATTGTTGTCAGGTAAGCGGATGATTTCTTTGACTCCCACCGAATGCACCTGTGGGTTCCGGTTACGAGCAGGGCCGAATCTCCTGACCAGGTCTTCCGCTAGCAAGCCTAGGGAACCTTCACCCATCACGGTAACCTTTGCCTCCAGAGTCTCACCGGGCTGATAGTTAGGTTGCTTGCCCCCTTCTTTGTCCAGTCCCTTATCACCGAGCCGAACCCCGGTTACTATCCCATCCTTGACAACGAGTTCTTTGGCAGCGAAGCCGGTATAGACTTCAACCCCCACCTGGCGGGCGACATCTGCCAGCCAGTTGACCATCTCGCTGAGTGAAATAACATAGTTTCCTTCGTGGCGCATGGCGGATGGCACCAGAAACTCGGGAATCTTGACGGCTACCCGGCTGTTGGGCAGAAATACTAGCTCATCTCGCTCTACCCGGTTAGCCAGCATCTTGGTAACGAAGTTGTCCTGGCTTTGCTTCCAGTCGGGGAAAAGCTCACCGAGTACGTCAGCCTCAAACACAGCCCCGGACAGGCTATGCTGGCCGATTTTGTCCGCTTTCTCGATAACTACGACCGACTCTCTCCTCCCCTTTGCGTTGAGAAGCTGTTTGAGCCTTATCGCTCCGGCCAGACAGGCTGGTCCAGCACCTACGAACAGCACATCCATGTGGCTTCGCTCAACCATTATTCCCTCTCTGAGAATCCAGTGCATTAATCAGTTCAGGTACGATTTCCTCCAGGTTTCCCACCACCCCGAAATCGGCAACCCGGAAAATTCGGGCATTAGGGTCTTTATTTATGGCAACCACGATGTCCGATCTCTGCATACCGGTAACATGCTGAACTGCTCCCGAAACACCTATAGCAATATATAGTCTTGGCTTGACCATCTGACCGGTCTGTCCAACCTGATGCCCGCGTCCGATACAGCCAACCTCGACTGCCAGCCTGGATGCGCCCACCATAACCTCCTGGCCCAGGAATTTGCCTATTCGGTCAGCCAGTGAAAAGATATACCGGTCAAAGCCCTCCTTGGTCTTCAATGCCCGGCCGCCGCAGACGATTATTTCAGCATCCTTGATATCGGACGCCAGCGGGTGATGTTCTGCAAAGATTATTCTGACGCCAAGGTCAGCTTCGGTTATGTTGGGCACATAGCTGATAATCTCGCCTTTCCTCGCCAGGTCTGGTTCTCGGGCTTTCATCACACCAGGTCTGGCTGTGGACATCTGCGCCTTTGAGTTCTGGGAGACGATACTGGCCATGATGTTACCACCGAGCGCTGGCCGGGTCTGTACAAGGATTCCGATGTGCTCTTTACCAGCGCGACTGAAGTCAGCTATATCCAACCCGGTACAATCGGCGGTCAGACCCGAGTCTGAGCGATAGGCAACTCGCGGTGCAAGCTCCCTGCCCAAGGGCGTGGCACTGAACAGCACCATCTGAGGACGGTGTTTTTCAATCATATCTGATATTACCTTGGTATAAGGGACAGGCAGAAAATTCTCTAGCAATTCATGTTCAGCGATGTACACTTTGTCTGCGCCGTAAGTGATAAGTTTCTGGGATAGATTATTTATTTCCTTACCGACCAGGATTGAGCCTACTTTCTCGCCGAGTACACTGGCTAGCTGGCAGGCTTTGCCCAGCAGTTCAAAGGAGGCCTGATTCAACTCACCGCCCTCCTGTTCGGCATAAATCCAGACCTCACCCTGGTAGTCGGGCTTCTTGCCCTCCAGAAGCTGGTATTTGGGTTTCTCTTCTTCTTCAACCACTTTTGCCCGGTTGGAATAAGCTTCTTTTACCATGTCAGCCAGTTTCCGCATGTCACGCTCAAAAACGCAAGTTCTCTGCCCGGCTTCTCTTGGCGAAAAAATCTTGACCACGTTAGTCCTTGAGCCAGCCAAACCAATGCGGGACTCAGCAGCGTTTATATCCGCAGCACTCCATTGGTAAATCTGATAGGAGCGAGCCCATCTCGTCCGGCTGAATGAGGGATAGAATGGTTTTGTCCACTCTGCGACCGTAACCAAACAGGGAAAACTCTGCGGGGCTACCGTCTCAGAACCGCTACGGGTTATTCTGCTTATTTGAAGGCGTCCATTCTCGAAAGCGAAGGACGTGGCATAGGCTATGTGGGCAATTCCAAGCTCTTCAGCTATTTGCGGAGGAACCTGGGCAGTATCGCCATCGACCGACTGCATCCCCGAGATAATAAGGTGATCCTTGCGACCACCAAAGATTTCCTTTTCTATCTTTCTTATGGCTTGGCCCAAAGGGTAGGCGGTCGCCGCGGTATCGGCACCACCCAGTTTCCGGTCGGTGAGCAGCAAAGCATCATCAGCACCGACTGACAATGCGTACCGCAACACTTCCTCGGCAAAAGGCGGGCCCATGGTCACAGCGATTACTCTGCCACCTTGACTCTCTTTTATCTTCAAAGCAAATGCCAGAGCTTGTTTGTCTAGCTCGTTCAGAACGTTGTCCAGTAAGCCTCTCTTCAGCGTGCCCTTCTCCCAGTCCCAGGCTTCCTTGGGGATATTCCTTATGTCGGGCACCTGTTTGACGAGCACTACGTAGTTCATTATCTTATTATACTCACGCCAAATATTTCTTTCCCAGCTTGCTGTGTATGTTTTATCATAAAGCCCTTTACATCAACAAGATTTAGCTCTCATTAATGCTAAAACAAGCTGGCTAGATTACCTCTCGACAAGCTCACCATGAGCGGCAAGATGTTCAAACCACTGAATCTTTTGCCCATTGCCTACGGAGCTTCTCCATCTTGGGCGCAATCACTATCTGGCAGTAAGCCTGTTCAGGATGTCGCGAGAAGTACTCCTGGTGATAATCTTCTGCGGGATAGAATTTGTCCAGCGGAGCACTCTGCGTGACAATGGGTTTCTTCCATAGCTGAGCCTTATTAAGTTCTCCGATGAGTTCCTCCGCAATGGCTTTTTGCTGCTCGTTGTGGTAGAAGATAGCTGAACGGTACTGCGTGCCCACATCCGCACCCTGCCGGTTTTTCGTCGTCGGGTCATGGACGGAGAAAAAATCTCCAGGATTTCCCGATACGAAATCCTCGCCGTGTCGAAGGTTATTTGGACCGCTTCGGCATGGCCAGTTTCACCTGTAGAGACCTGCTCGTAGGTAGGATTGACAGTCTTTCCCCCGGTATAACCGGAGACGACGTTCAAGACACCTTCGACTTCGCGGAAGACCGCTTCGATACACCAGAAACAACCGCCGGCAAAAGTGGCAGTTTCCAAGCGCGGAGCATTATTCACAGCTTTTGCCCCCGGGCACGAACTTCAATGCAAAGCCATTCATACAGTACCGCTTGCCAGTTGGCGGCGGACCGTCGTCGAAAACATGGCCAAGATGGGAGCCACACCGGGCACAGAGCACTTCTGTCCGCATCATTCCCAGGCTCATGTCAGGCTGCTCTGCCACATTCAGAGGTAAGACTGGCTCGTAAAAACTGGGCCAGCCGGTCCTCAATTCAAACTTGGTGGAACTGCGAAAAAGGTCGGTATTGCAGCGCACACACTGGAAGATGCCTGGTTCGTGGACTTCATTAAATGGGCAACTACCCGGGGCTTTCGTTCCCTTCCTGGTGGTGATTTCATACTGCTTTTTGGTCAGCAGATTCTTCCATTCCGCATCCGACTTTACGATTTTCTCTACGTTCACCACCTTATCCTGACTCGCATCATAAATCTGGATGGTCGCTATATTCTACCTCCTGTTTGGTAAATCATGCAGCGAATTAAAATGTTCCTTCGGCATTCATTGTACTGTTACCCCTCAAAAAGACCAACGAAAAGCGGCTACCTTTGCTTAGGCGGGATAGAGCATTCTCCAGCTCGCTGGTATTAGCAATATGTTTACTGTTCAGCTCTATAATAATATCTCCCGCGGTTAATCCTATCCTCTCGGCAAGTGAGCCAGTTTTGACTCTTCCAACATATGCACCGAGTGTTATTCCAGGAGTTTGCTCTGCTCTAATCTTGTCCGCATCCGCAATCAAAGCGCCCAATGAGGGATGCTGTCCTGTCTGCGCCTGGGCCAGTAGCTCATCCAGTCGACCACGATTAAACCCAACCACTATCTGCCCATCGATGACCGTCACCGGGACGCCCATCTGCCCCGAAGTTTTCACCAGTTCCTCAACATACGACCGGTTTTGAGACACATCGCGTTCTTCAAAGCCTATACCTCTCTGTGAGAGAAACTCTTTCACCATCGCGCAGTAGGGTCAGGTAGGGCTAGTATATACCGTTACGTCCATTTATTCGTTTCCTCCTCTTAACTCCTCGCTTAATGCTAATACTGGGGGGTTGGGCTTTCCACAAGAGTAACAGCCGCCGTCGTCTTGGCACTAAGAAACTGTGCTGTCTATCAGTTCATGGTACAAATTTCTCAGGAGAGGTCTCGCCTGATAACGTCAAACTCCTCTTTCGTAATCTCCCCCCTCGCATAACGCTCACGGGCTATTTCCAGAGGCGTGCGCCTTTCAGCAATGCCGCCGGTAGAATCACGTCTTGTAAACCTAACGACAATCCAGGCAACTAAGCCAATAACAACACCTGAGAGGACTGCCAGTATCAGCATCATTAACCACATTCCTCCCCAAAAGCCCCAAAGGTTCCAATTCCACATAACTCGCCTCCTTTATCAAGCCTCGAATTAGGCAACTCGCTTCTCAACATACTTATCGGGTGCGATGTCAAAGGCCTTTTTACAATCCTTAGAGCAGAAGTGGTACTCCTTACCTTTGTAAGTCGACCTAATCTGGCATTCCTCCGACACTTTCATCTTGCACACCGGGTCCCGTTCTATAGTTTTCTTCTCCATTTCCATTTCACCTCTCTTTAGCTTTAAGCAAATCTTTAAGGGCGCCTTCAAGCTTTTGCTTCCTGGTCTCAAGATTTCGCCGGTGTTCTGCGAGCTCTTCGGCTATCTCAAGGTAGAGGTCAGCGGCTACCTTGCTTGTCGAAGCCTTCGCCGAGCGGCGGAAAAAATCTTCCTCTGTTTGCTCCCTAACGATGGCAATACTGAGGACTTCAATCATATCTCTCATGTTCCTATTTTCCTGCATTACATTCTCCTTCAGAGCTATCTGTGGTTCAGGCGTCCTCCGTAATAGCCCTCCAAAAAGGCTCCGGCAACAAGCACCACAAAGCCTGCTCCATAGACGAAATGCCATATTGTATGTTCAGTAGACACAAAGGCCGCCCGAAATGCTATCAGAACTAGGCTAAGAGCCAGCATACCGTATGAAATTCGGACTTTATACAGAAATATTTTAGTCGCCGCTCCTTTATACTTAGATTTCCAGGTCAGATAACCACTGAGCGTAGTGGGTACCATCATCACGGCTCCCGTAATCAGAGTAAGGAAACCAGCCAGTTCAAAACAACCTGTATCGGTAAACAGATGCAAGACCATGAACCCGGCGGACACCATGAAACAGGAAATCGGGAAGTGGACAAACATTACATGCCAGTGCAACTGGTATTTTGCCGTAGCTCTGCCTGGAGCAGTTGTACGCACTTTACCTCCAATAGTAGCTTATTCCAATTTCTTAAATTCGTCTTTGCCTGCCCCACAAACGGGGCAGACCCAATTGTCCGGTAACTGTTCAAAGGGAACACAGGGTTTGATGCCTCCGTCAGGGTCACCTATCCCAGGGTCATAAATCCAACCGCAGACCTCACATTCATACTTTGCCAATTTCTCTATCTCCCCTTTCAATATCCAGAGTTCTCATCTCCAATGCAAACAGTATGGCACGCCCACTTATAGAAATATAGAAGAATTCCCCTCATGTGTTATGCTACAGAAATGTTCGTGAAGAAGTCATAAAATCAGAGTCAAAAAAGTTACAAAACTATGACATTTACGTTCAAATCTACCTCTCGTCTGTCCTTGGTCGGCATATTGCATTCATTTGCCGGCAGGTGCTAGAATGATACCCAACATTCTGAGATTGTTCACCCTTTCCAAAAACGTTATAGATTTGTAATTTTTGATGAACAATTTATATGACTATTTAATGGATGTTTGGTAATAATCTAAGAAAGATAAATAACCAATCTATCCTGTTGTCCCGCTACGATGCCCCCTCAACGGAGGAAGCAAAGAAGTTTATCATGAATGTAGGAGCTGCTAATGTATAAGAGAATACTCTTGACCCTTGACCGCTCTAGCCTCGCAGAAATGCCAATCGATTATGCTATCTGGCTTGCCAAGAAATCAGGTGCAGAACTAACAATAATGCATGTATGTGGACCCGAAGATTGTGCCTGTGAACCGGGGAAATGCCAGGTTATCCCTGAAGCGCAGAGGTATGTGGAACAAAAAGCCGCCTCGATAGCGCTTACTGGCGGCATTAAGCAGGTGAAACCCCACATTGTCGCTGGAGACCCGGCAACAGAAATCCTGCGTTACGTGGATGAGCACGATGTAGACCTGATTATTATGGCGACTCACGGTCGCTCTGGAGTCGACCGCTGGCTCGTCGGCAGCGTAGCTGACAAGGTAGTACGCAACTCCAACCATCCGGTCAGGCTGGTAAGACCATTTGCGAGTGCGGAGAAAAAAGACGAGACACCGGACAAGACGGTTCTGGTCCTGCTTGATGGCTCAGAGGTTGCGGAAAAAATACTTCCCTACGCCGCTTATCACGCTCGTTTGAGCAATGGGGAGCTAATCCTACTCAGCGTCTGCGAGCCACCGGAGATAATGCACCCGGTTAGTTATAACCTCATACCTGATAGCTACCCACGGAAGCGGCCTGTCCAGTGGTACAAATACGTCGAGCAGGAGACCAAGCGTCGACAAAAGCAGTGCCAACTGTACCTTGATAAGCTATCAGAAGGGACAAAAGAAAAGGAGTTCAAGGTAAGATTTGAATCTCTATCTGGAGACCCGGCAGTCGAAATCACAAAGTTCTTGGAAAACAATAAAATCAGCCTGATAGCCATGACCACTCGCGGTCGCTCCGGGGTATCTCGATGGGTGCTCGGCAGCATCGCGGAGACCGTTCTTCTCACCACATCAAGCCCAGTCCTGGTCCTAAGACCTGCCTAAAATAAAAACGCCTCCGTAGGCAAGTTTTTACGCCGATAGAGCCATTACTTGATGCTTCATTGACCGATACACTTTTCGGTCACTCTATGTGCACCCTGCCAACATCGGAATCTATCTCAAATTCTATCCGATTCTCAGCAGACTCAAAATCCTGAGACATATAATAATCGCCCCTCTTAGGGAAGCGGCTCTCGTCTATATCGAAGGTAGTCAGCCCCTCATCCACCTTAATCTTAGCCGCTACTCCATCAGGAATAATAATCTCTACATTAGCCACATCAGCTTTAATATAAGTATTGGTAGTGCCCGCTGAGGAGGGCATTATCACTTTACAATTGCCAACGTCGACATCCAGATAAAGCTCGGTTACCTCAAGCTCACTGAGATTAAGGTCCACATTACTCACATCCGACTTAATGCTGATAGCCAGGGGTATGCGTCTGGTGAAATTAACCACCCACTTAATCCCACCCCTATCCCAGAATCGCCTATCAAGTCGCTCTATGCTTAAATTAAGATTCCCCTCGCTGTCACACTGGCGGAGGAAATCGGCTTTCATACTCGACTCGCCATTCCTCACCTCATAATCGGCTTCCACAAAATTCGATGAACCAGATGAAAGGCTACCCACCGTAAGACTTCCGGCAGTGAAACCTACCTCAATTTGAGCGCTCTGCAAACTGCCCAGCGGCTCCGAATAGTTTTTGGTGATTACTCCAGTTAGCGGAGACAGCCCATGTTGCCAGATAGCTATACCCAGACAGGCTCCAAATAGTGCCAGGACGAGCAGGCTCACCAACCAGACATTGAAGCGGCGGAGTAGAATGACAAGACCGACAATAATGATTAATACCGGCCAGAACCGCCATAAGGTTTCCCAAAGCGCCCAGGGCAGGACATTAAGGGATTGGAGAAGAAAAACAATTCCTAAGAATAATAGAAAGATACCCCATACCGGGACACTAACCGCTCTCGGTGGTGTTTTTTCGGACATAGTCATCTCCTTCTAGCAACCAATATGATTAACACACCGATAGCGACAATGATGAGTGGCCAAAGGTAACGCCAGCTTAACCACGAGAAGAAGCTGCCCAGTAATAAAATAACACCAAAAATAATAAGGATGATGCCGAGAACATTGAGGCTACGGTGGTCAGCCTTAGGCACCTCGGTCGGTGTACCTTTTTCTGTAGTAAAGGTAGAACGGAGTTCACGCCCTAACTCGCTGGCGGTCTCCTTAATTTCCACCACATTTTCCCTGATAGTGTCCCTGGGTTCGGCAGCCGTTGAGCTTTCTAAAGGAACGACCAGCGCCAGAATTATATAGGCTATGATGCCAGCAGCACCAAGGAATATCGACAATACGGCGATTAAACGAACGATAGTTGGGTCAATGCCAAAATACTTAGCCAGACCGCCGCATACTCCCCATATCATCCGGTCACTTCTACTACGATAAAGTCTCTTCTCCATAACTCCTCCTATTATGTTAAGTAGACCTAGTAAATACATTATAGTCTATGCCTCTTAGCAACACAACCATCTGTACTAGTTCATATGATTAAGGACACAATTATTAATCACCTTCTTAAGCCTGTTCAGTGTCTTTATCTCACCCCCTTAATCCCCCTCTCCTTTCAGACGAGGGGGAAAATAGATAAAAAGAAGGGGGCTAAGCCCCCTTCTTTAAAATTACTTCCCCTTTCCATAGTAAGGGAAAGGGGATAAAGGGGATAGGGTCACCATCTAGGAGGAAGACCTGCAAGTGTCACCAATCCATCTGAACTAGCTCACCATTACCGTTTGAAGTGCACTTAAAACAATCTCTTTTAGATGGTAGAGTCCGAGATTTCGCATTGCAATTGACAACTGTAATGAGAAAGTGCCAGAATTAGGAGATTTAATACTTTTACGCAGATAGTGAGACATCGAGTATAACTTATTGACCTTGATTCTAATAGAGAAAGAGAGACCGCCTGTAGATTTGATAGAAGTATCAGTTCTTTCTATCCTGAATAACCGAGGTTGGTTGGCTGAATCCAAGCGCTTCACGAATTGCTCCGATATATTTATCAAGCCAAGGTGATACATGCCTAAAAAGAGACCCAGCAATAAGCCAATAGAGCAGACTCCAAGTTCCAAAACCAGAGCTAGAGACTCAAAAGGGAGATGGACACCATTTATTATTGCTTCGGTGGTCATCGCCCTAATCCTGATAATAGTAGGCGTTAGTTATTATACGAGCGAGGACGCACAACATCTGCGCCTTACCGTAATTTCCGTAGATGACACTGCCATTAAAATGGATTACTTTCTAAAAAGAGTTCAACAGGCTGGCGGTGATTCTATGGGTTTGCTTACATCACTCACTAATGAATTGCTCATTAAACTAGGCGCACCACGATATGGCATACAAGTAAGCACAGAGGAAATCAACCAGGAGTTAAGAAGAATAGCCAGCGGAGAGAGCGGAAATATAACTGAGAATGAATTTAAGGAGTGGTACCGACAACAGCTTAATGAAACCGGATTCTCAGATTCTGAATATAAAGATATAGTACGCACCAGTCTATTGGCTACTTACCTCCAGGAATACTTAGCTGAAAGAGTGCCCACAGTAGCCGAGCAGATTCACCTTCACAACATCATGCTTGAGACTTACGAGGACGCAGCGAATGTAAAGGCAAGATGGGAAGCGGGCGAAGATTTTGCCACGCTTGCCAGGGAAGCATCACTCGATGCCGACTCCAAAGAAAATGGAGGAGACCTTGGCTGGTTACCTCGCGGCGTTTTGGACTCCGTGCTGGAGGAGGCAGCCTTTAGCCTCGGTACCGATAACGTGAGTGAACCCTTGCCATTTAACGTCAATCAGGGTGAGACTGATGATTCTGCTCAAAGCGAGCCAATCTACTACTATATCCTCCTCATGGTTTCAGAAAAAGACCCAGCACGGGAATTGGTTGGGGATGCCCTGCAAGCAGTGCAGAATCAGGCGCTTACGACCTGGCTTTCCGAAGAAACGCAATACCATACGATACATTACAACTATGATTCTGAAATCTATGCCTGGATAAACTGGCAAATATCGAAGGAAACGAGTACAACAAATAGTAGTTCTGAGTAACATCGATATTACTCGGTTTTGATTAAGTAAGGAGCAGTATAAGTGATACGGGTCAAAAATTTAACCAAATATTACGGAAAGCGCCTTGCCGTAGACGACATCAGCTTCAACATAGAAAGGGGAGAAATCGTCGGTTTCCTCGGCCCCAACGCGGCAGGGAAGACGACTACAATGCGCATTCTTACCGGATTTCTAGCGCCGACGCGGGGTGATGTCCAGATTGCTGGCTACGACATACTAAGCCATTCCCTAGAAGCACGCCGGCACATCGGCTACCTTCCGGAGGCAGTGCCCTTATATACCGACATGACGGTCCGCTCCTATCTCGACTTCTTAGCCAGACTCAGGGAGCTAGATACGAAAAGAGTAAAGAGCAGAATAGACGAAGTGGTGGATATATGCCATCTCGAAGAATATATCGATGTGATTATTGGCAAGCTATCCAAAGGATTTAGACAGCGGGTTGGTGTCGCTCAAGCGATTATCCACACACCAGAAGTCTTGATTCTAGATGAACCAACGATAGGCATCGACCCTATTCAAGTATCTATGACCAGACAGCTTATCAAGGAATTGGGCAAAAAAAGTACCATTCTTCTCTCTACACACATCCTTTCCGAGGTAAGTATAACCTGTGAGCGAGTAATTATCATACATGAAGGCAAGATTGTGGCTGAGGACCGGATTGAGAACCTTTCCGCCATGATAAGCGGTGCCAGGCGTATCCGACTTGAAGTAAAAGGTCCCTCGGCAAAAGTAGCCGAGCGCCTACGCCAGATTAAGGGTATTAGCCGGGTTAGCTACGATGAATCGTGCTACATTATTGAATGTCCCCCAGGACAAGACCTTCGTGGTAACATAACGGAAACTATAGTACAGGGCGGTTGGACCCTCCTATCACTGGAATACATAGAAATGAGCCTCGAGGATATTTTCCTCAAACTAACCACTGAAGAGGAGACGAGCCAATGAGAAACACCAGTGCTATTGCCTTCAAGGAGTTCAAATCTTACCTGACATCACCTATGGCTTATATCGTAACTGGCATCTTTCTGGTGCTTACCGGTGTCTTCTTCAGTAGCAGTATGTCCACTTATCTCGAAACCAGCATCAAGGGCTTCCTGGAACCTAGTAGTGTCGTGTTGCTATTGCTGGTGTCAGTGCTTACCATGCGCTTGCTTGCCGAAGAAAGAAAAATGGGCACCATGGAATTACTGCTTACAGCGCCAGTAAGAGACAGCGAGGTAATACTGGGAAAATTCTTAGGAAGCATAGCCATCCTTACCGTAATGCTGGTACTCACCTTTTACTACCCAATACTCTTAATGTCGTTTGGCGACCCTGACTGGGGCCCCATTGGTACCGGCTATCTTGGTCTCTTTCTCCTGGGCTCAGCCTCACTGGCAGTAGGCATCTTTGCCTCGTCGCTGACTTCAAATCAGATTGTAGCTGCTGTGGTCTCCGGAGGAATTCTCTTCGCCCTGTGGTTCATAGGTATGATAGCAGACTTATTCCCACAAGCGGTAGGAAAAGCCATTAACTACCTGTCGCTCTCCTATTACTTTCCTGACTTAATAAAGGGCGTAATTGATACCAGAGCCATAGTTTATTACATTAGCATCACTGCTTTGTTTCTATTTCTAGCAGTAAGGTCTCTCGAAAATAGCAGGTGGAATTAGATGCAGACTAATCCCAAGGAACGCAGTTATTCCGGGTTAATCGCCCTGCTCGGGTTACTAGCCATAGTGGTCGGTCTCATAGTCATGCTATTGCTGCCCCGCATCCGGCTCGCCGCTTATGGGAACCTAGCACTGGGGGCAGCACTACTTGCCATTGCCTTTATTATCGAGTTTCGACAATTTAGTGGTGCCCTAACCGGCAGACGCGGGAGATTTAGCGCCGGCACGACAGTAATGGCTTCAATTTTCATCGGCATTATCCTTTTAGTCAATGCCATCAGTATTGGTAATTATCATCGCTTCGATGTTACCGCTCTGGCAGAATTCACCCTCACCTCTACGACAAAGGATGTTCTCAGTAATCTAAGCGCACCGGTGAAAGCTTTGTGTTTCTTTATCCCCGATGACCCTTACGGAATTGGCAATTATGCCAGCAGTCTCCTGGCGGAATATCAGAATTATACCGACAAGTTGAGTATCGAAGTCATCGACCCCGATGAACACCCGGACCAGGCGAGACAATACAATATAGCCCAGTATCAAACGATTGTCTTTGAAAGTCAGGGCCATTACCGTCTGGTATCTCCAGACGAGATTGTGCTAGTAGACTCAACAGGGCAGCCCGTTGGCGTAGAAGCGGAACACGACTTTACCAGCGCTATTTTAGAGGTCACGGGGGCGGTACAGAAAAAAGCATATTTCCTAACTGTCCACGGCGAGGGTGATATCGACCTCGACTTCAGCTATGCCAAGGACGGCTTGCTCGATAATCTATATAAAATAGAAACTCTGAACCTGTTTATTACCGATGGTATACCTGAGGATTGTGATGTCCTGGTAATTGCCGGAGCAAGCAAACCGCTAGATAGCACCGAGGTCGAAATGATTAATAGCTATCTTAATAATGGCGGACATGCACTGATTCTATTAAACCCAAATCCTCCACAGGAGCTTAGACAAATACTTTCTAACTGGAGAATTAACATAGAAGATGGAGTCGTAATCGACCCATCATCTTATGTCGCTCCCAACCAAGAGACTCCCAGCGTGCCCAGAACCAGATATGCCTTCGGGCTGACACAAGCCATCTATTTCCCGGAGGCGACTGCTGTCATCCCCCAGGAGCAAACGGAGGGTGGTCAAATAAAAGTAATACCACTAGCCTGGACAAGTCCGGAGGCCTGGCTGGAAAAGAATTTTGTTGCCGGTAAGGAACCCACCTTTGACAATGGTACAGATGTAAAAGGCCCACTCGCATTAGGTACTCTTATTACTACTTCCACAACCAATCCGACTACAGGACAAGAAGAAAACACTTGGATACATTTAGCGATTATCGGTGATTCCGATTTCGCATCCAATAATCATTTTAATAACGGCAGTAACGGTGAGTTCTTCCTTCAGACGGTAAACGTACTTACCACCGGGAAAGAGCTCATTTCAATCGAGCGTAAAGTTCTTCCCTTCCGCAGACTCATCATTGGCCAAGAGGTAGTAAATTTCATTAGATATTCCAGTGTAGGTCTGCTTCCCCTGCTGGTATTAATGGCAGCCGGTGTTATCTGGTGGCGAAGAAGATAGGCGCATAGGCTTATATCTTGGAGGAGACTGTTTGAGACTCAGAAGCATTCTTATCCTGATGACGGTTCTGCTTGCGCTAGGCGGATACCTGTACTTTTCTAACTCGCCTGAGCCGGCTTCAAACTCAGAGCCACGATTTTTCATGTGGAAGATTGATATGCAAGACCTGCAGCAGGTTGAAATACAGCTCCCCCGCGAGAATAAAAGCCAAGCATTTATCTTAGGAGAGGATGGGGCATGGCACTTCGATGACCCACAGCGGTCTGAGGTAGACAGTGAGCGATGGGGAGGAGGTATACCAGCTCTCCTGAGTGGTCCGGGAGCAGATAGGGTCATTAAAGAAAATGCAACTGAGGAAGAAATAGCAAAATATGGCTTGTCCCAACCACAAATGGTAATAACCCTAACCCTAACGGACGGTAAGAGTATTACCATCATAATAGGCGATAAAACGCCAATCGGCGATGCCTATGTACAAGTCCCGGGATCAAATAAAGTAGCTACAGTGGACTATACCTGGTACAACGTGATTGAACGATTGGTCACAGAGCCACCATACGCGGCAACAGCAGCCAAGTAACGCCTAAGAGAAGCTCATTGTAGTAGATATTTTTGCCACTCACTTCGAACGTGCGGATAGCGAGCCGGGATATAAAAAAGACCGTTATCGCGTGGCCGCAAGGGTTTGTGAATTAGTCTCATCCCGGCTTCCTGCGGTGTTCTACCTGCCTTACGACGATTACACGGCACACAGGCACTGACTACGTTTTCCCACGTCTGTTCTCCACCCCGGTATCGAGGGATAATGTGGTCTAAGGTAAGCTGCCGGGATTCCTTACCACAATACTGGCAGGTATACTGGTCACGCTTGAAAATCTCAAACCGGGTCAGCTTTCTAATTGGGCGATGTGGACGCTTAATCAAAGAAGCCAGCCGAATTACGGAGGGCACCGTGAACTCAGCGTTGGCCGAGTGAATAACGCCTGAGCCATTTTCTAGCATCTCGGCTTTATTCTGATAAATCAACACTACCGCTCTCTGGACTCGACAAATGTTAAGCGGCTCATAACTTTGATTCAACACCAGGACGGGAAGGCTTATCATCGGCTTTTCTCTTGCAGAATTTGGTTCATTTTACTAGAAAACCTCTCGTTACGCAAGCTTTATCCTCGTTTCCTGGTGCCTTGTCATATGGACTTTATAGGTAAGTTTAGTGCAATCTAACCTGTATAATGAATCAAAACGTACCCATTGGACGACCTCATCCCCTTTATCCCCTTCTCCTGTCTCAGGAGAAGGGGAAGAGATTTAAGAGAGGGGGCGTTAGCCCCCTCTCTTCCACTCAACCCCCTTCCCCGTGGGAAGGGGGCAGGGGGATGGGCGTCCACCTTAGCAAACCTAAGGTTTCAGGCATTCTTCCGACTATCTTCAAAAAAACCAATACTCTCACTACTTAGCTGACACACGACCGGTTCTAGCGCTCTCTCTTACTGCTGCGAGATACCTTTTTGGGGTTGGGCCGATCAGCTCTGTAATGAGCAGCCATAATATTAAAGCTAGTGCTTATATTAGTATCGGCTAGCCTAGAAGCGATGCGTTCTTCGATTTCTTCGAGTGAGCAGTTAGTGGTAATCACCATTGGCAGTCGAGCGTTATAACGATAGTTGATAACCTGATAGAGTTTCTCTTGTGCCCAGGGTGTGGTCGCCTGCGCACCAAAGTCATCCAGAACAAGCAGGGGGGTGTCCTTTACACTCTCAAAAAGCTGGTCATAAGATATTTTACTTTCCGGACTGTAGGTAGTACGCAGATGGTCAAGGAAATCTGGCACCACTATGAATAAGGCAGGTTGCTTAATTTGATAGCGATAATTAACGATTGCTGCTGCCAGGTGGGTCTTGCCACAGCCATTAACACCCTGAAAGACTATCCAGCCATCGGGTGACTTAGCAAAGTCAAGGGCTAAACGGAATGCTTCCTCCAGATTCTGACGTTGTTCCAGCGGCAAATTTACTCGCTTGTAGTCAAAGTTGTCAAAGGTCATGTCTTTTTCCTGTTTGAACTGAGGAGCCCAACCAGAGGTGGAAAGGACTGATGATTTCTCACCAATTTCAATTACCTGGCAAAGGCTGGAGGTAAGCAAGCGAGTACGTATTCTTTCCTCTAACTCTTTAATCGGAATAATAGATACGATGACCGTGGGTAGTTGGTTACTGAAACGATGATTTAGCAACTGGTCTAATTTTTCTTTAGCCCAGGCAGTGCTGGATTGAGCACCCAAATCATCCAGGATTAATAGCGGGGCATTGCGCACCTGTTCAAAAAACTCGTCATACGGCGTTTCACTATCAGGGCCAAAGGTAGAGCGCAGGTGGTCAAGAAGATCCGGAACAGTAACATAAAAAACAGGACGATTGTTGGCAATACAATAGTTAGCGATAGCAGCGGCTAAGTGAGTCTTACCACAACCACTGGGCCCAACCAGAATCAGCCATCCTTTTGGTGCGGTGGCAAATGCTCTGGCTGCCTGATATGCGCGGTTAAATTGTTCTTGAGTTTCCGGATTTTCACTTCTGCCCTGGGGAAGCATATTATCAAAGGTAAGACGACTCAACAAGCCCAGATTGCTATACCTCTGTAAAAGAGCCTGACGGTCTTCGTCTGATTCTTTCTGGGTGCAGCGACAGGGAACAACCCGGCTAAAATCCGGCTTCCCAGAGGGAAGCAGTGGATGAACGAATCTTGCACCTTGGCAAAAAGGACAGGATGTACCCGCTGAAGCTTCTTTGGTTTCAGCGTCTGACCATGTGCCCGTATTTGCCTTTGATATATTTGTCCGGGTCTGTTTTTTTAAAACCTCGCCGATATGCTCCATCGCTTTTACCTTCTGCTGACCAGCGCTCTAAGATGGCAAAAATATAGCTCTTCTTACGTATGTTCTGGTCAACCGCTTCCTTGATTGCATCCTTAATCCAGCCTTCGGGATAGAGCTTCTCCGCCTCACGTAATTCGTCAGCAATCATCGGGGTTAACATACCAATATTCTGTTCGTAAAGGGTAAAGATGTCCGGTGATGGCTCACTTTCAACCCCAGGATAAATCTGTCCTCCAGTCTTCATTCCGGGTAAGACAAGCTCACCGCTCTGAATTTTAGCCACCACCTGTCTATCAGATTCGGTATTGAGGAAATACACATCTTCTGTTGTAGCGTCTCCCTCTAATACTATGTGGAGGATTGTCCCCCGTTCCACCACCATTTCAAGAGCGTTACGCAGTGCCTCATCAGGCGGTTTCTTTCCCTCTCTAAGGCTACTTGCCACACTGGCATCACCTGCCAGCTCACGAAAAGTAGTAAAGCGCGGGTAGCCCCGTTTGCCATAAAGAGACCGAATAATGTGGAGGGTAGTCTTCAACTCAGCAATATCGCTTATCTGCGGTAGCAGATTGCTGAAGAAAACATTAGGTACGGGTGTAAACTGCATCCTGGCAGGAAAACCGCTGAACTGTTTCATAACAAACTTGGCTCTTCGCTAGCAATGTTCTCGAACTTGGCCATTTTTGACACAAAACGAAGCCTTATTTGGCCGATAGGTCCATTACGGTGTTTGGCAACTATAATACTTGCTGGCGGTGGGTACGGCTCATTCACATGCTCCGCTTCCCAGGCCTCCCTGGTCGGGTAATGTAGCTCATCACGGTCGACAAAGATAACAACGTCGGCATCTTGTTCTAGACTGCCGCTTTCTCTCAGGTCTGAAAGCTGAGGTACATGAGAAGCGCGGAACTCAGAAGCTCGACTGAGTTGCGATACTGCTAATACCGGCACATCAAGGTCACGAGCCAGTGCTTTAAGCGAGCGCGAGATAAAGCTAAGTTCTTGAACCCGATTTTCTGTTCTGCCATCTGACTGTACCAGGTGTAGATAGTCGAGAACAATGAGGTCAATATGATGTTCGAAGTGAAGCCGCTTTGCCTTGCTGCGCATCTCTGCTATTCTGAGTTGAGGCGTATCATCGACATAAATCGGTGCTTCCGACAGCTTGCCAGTGGCTTCCATAATCCGTCCTTCCTCTTCCTCGTTGTGAACTCCGAGGCGAATACGGCTCAGGTTGACCCCCGACTCGCTGGATAAGAGCCTCCACACCAGCGAATCTCGCGCCATCTCGAGGCTAAACAGGGCTACACAAGCCCCCTGCTCTACAGCAGCATTTCTGGCAATATTAAGCACGAAACTGGTCTTACCCATACTTGGCCTGCCACCGACAATAATGAGGTCGGAGTGCTGAAATCCACCCAGAAGTTCGTCCAGTCCAGTAAAACCAGAAAGCACGTAAGAAAGTGGCTCGCCATAGCCCCTCATCCCGGGAGTAGGAGTGGGAGCAACCTCTTCAAAGTATTTGTCCAATACCTGACGGATATGAACCAAGTCTCTGGGGCTCTGCGCTTGCCGCAGCGTGAATAGAATATGCTCAGCCTTACTCAGGCTGGCATCAACATCAGGGTCCGCTTTATAGCCAATGGTTTCAATCTGCCGAGCAGCATCTATCAAACGACGGCTAACTGCCAGACGGTAAACTATCTGAGCATAGTTCTCAATATCGAGAGACGTTGGTACCATAGATATTAGATGACTCAAATAGGCAGCACCACCGCACGCCTCCAGTTTTCCCTGCCGGTCCAGTTCCTGAGCTACTGTAATCTGGTTTATAGCTTCGTTACGTTGATAAAGCGCAAGACAAGCGCCATATAACCATTGATTTTGTTCATGGTAGAAGTCTGGCTGCTGAAGAAAACTGGCGATTTTATAGATTGCCTCGCCATCTATCAGGAGCGAGCCGATTACCGCCTCCTCAGCATCAATATCATGTGGTGGCAATTTCCCACCCTGCACCATAAGCCCGCCTCCTTTAAAACTACTGAAAAACTACTCTTCTAAGCGCTCTTTTCACTCACGGTAACTTTTATTTTAGGTTCTATATCCTTAGCCAGCCTAACGGTTAGTTCGTAGCTCCCAATCTGGCGAATTGGTTCGTCTAATTCAATCTTCCTCTTGTCAACAACCAGACCGGTGGTGCTCTCTAACTGAACAGCAATATCGGCCGTAGTGATTGAGCCGTACAGCCGGTCTTTGCCTCCGGTCCGTGCTTCCAGAATAACCTCTTTCCCATCTAGTTGACTCGCCAGCTCAATAAGCTCAGCTTCTGTTTGAGCCTGACTGCGGGTTTTCCTTTTAATCTCTGCCTCCGCAGCAACTATGGCTCCCGAGCTAGCCAGTAAGGCTAACTTCCGTGGTATAAGGAAATTCCGGCCGTAACCATCGGCTACCTCTTTTACGTCACCAGTCTTAGCCACATGGGGTACATCCTCAAGAAATATAACTTTCATCGCCCTTCCCTCTTTTTCCACAATTATACTTTACTAGGGTAATTTTGTAAAAACCTCCAACCAGCCAGATATTACACTGGATTAGTGTTGTGTCAGCTAAGGTGGACGCCCATCCCCCTGCCCCCTTCCCACGGGGAAGGGGATAAAGGGGATGAGGTCGTCCAATGGGTACGTTTTGATTCATTATACAGGTTAGATTGCACTAAACTTACCTATAAAGTCCATATATTAGCCTGACAAGGTCAGACGTGCAAAGTTTCTACAAAGCTGGTTTAGATAATAACTTTCTCAGAATCAGGTACTTTCTTGTAACACCAATATAGTATATGATAATTGAACAACCGATACAAAGGAGGAATCTAGCTATGGAATTAGGGATGATTGGCTTGGGACGTATGGGTGGCAATATGACACATCGCCTTCTTAACGGAGGGCATCGCATGGTAGTTTACGATATCAGTAACGAAGCGGTGCGAGCCATGGTCAAACTGGGAGCCATCGGTGCTTCCTCTATTTCCAATCTGGCGGCACAACTAAAACCTCCCCGAGCAGTGTGGGTCATGCTGCCCCACGGCGAGCCAACAGAAAGCACCATAAACGCCCTAGCAGATTCCCTATCACCGGGTGACATTGTCATCGATGGTAGTAACTCCTATTATAAAGATGCCATACGCCAGTCAGCCGCCCTAGCCGAAAAAGGACTTGCCTTCCTGGATGTCGGTACCAGTGGTGGAATATGGGGACTACAGGGAGGCTACACCATCATGGTCGGGGGTGACATAGAAACGTTCCATCATCTTGAGCCGATTTTCCAGACCTTAGCCCCAGCCACCGATAAAGGCTACGGCTATGTTGGCACTGCCGGAGCGGGACATTTTGTCAAAATGATACATAACGCTGTGGAATATGGCCTGATGCAGACCTACGCCGAAGGATTCGAACTAATGCAGGCAAAACAGGAATTCGACCTGGACCTGCATCATGTCGCCGAAATATGGCGCTATGGTAGCGTGGTACGTTCTTGGCTACTTGACCTGAGCGCCGCAGTCTTGCAAGAGAATCCCAACCTAGAAAACATCCAGGCATATATCGAGGACACTGGCGAGGGGCGTTGGGCAATCAATGAGTCAGTAGAACTGGCAGTCCCTGTACCAGTCCTGGCACTCGCACTCCAGGCACGATTCCGGTCACGGCAGAACCAGCCCTTCGGTGCTAAGCTTCTAGCCGCCCTGCGTAACAAGTTTGGAGGGCATGTAGTAAAAACGCTCGAATAAAACTTGACGCATTGCTGTTCTTCCCGGATTGCCGGTTATGAGGCTCAGCATACAATATTCGCCCACCCTTCTTACAAGCGATTTGATGTCTGCATACACTAGGTGATACGATTTACCACATGGAAAAAGGGGAAAACTCGCTGGCAGAAATATTCTCGCCGCGGGGAGTAGCCGTTGTCGGTGCGTACCAACCGAGGAGAATGAGCTACCCCAGCGGGGTTGTCCAGTCCCTCAAAGATGCAGGTTTCCCCGCTATTTATCCCGTCAATCCCACGTGTACCGAGGCACTCGGGCTACCATGCTATCCTAACATACGGGCTATCCCCGGGGTGGTAGACCATGTTGTAGTCAGCGTCCGTGCGGAGTCCACTCTAGCACTGCTCGACGACTGTGCTGCCAAGCACGTGAGGTCGGTACAGTTCTTTACCGCCGGTTTCAGCGAGAGTGGCTATAAAGAAGGCGCAGAGCTGGAAAAAGCCATGCTTAACAAAGCGAGGGCTGGCGGCTTTCGAATCATCGGCCCCAACTGTCTGGGTATGTATGTGCCCAAGAACCGTTTTGTTACCACAGCCGGATTACCTCTGGAACCAGGGCCAATTGCCTTCTTGTCGCAGAGCGGTGGTTATGCCGTGGACCTCCCTTTTGATGGCGGACCACGGGGATTACGGTTCAGCAAGGTAGTTAGCTATGGAAATGCTTTGGATGTGGACGAGAGCGAACTCCTGGATTATTTCTCACAAGACCCGGAGACCGATATTATTGCTGCATATATCGAAGGGATAAAAGACGGCAAGCGTTTTCGTAGAGCACTGGGTGAGTCAGCAACCCAAAAGCCAGTAGTTATTTTCAAAGGCGGTAAGACAGAGGCTGGCAAGAGGGCGGCACATGGTCACACGGCCAGTATGACCAGCTCGGTAATTGCCTTCGATACCCTATGCCGGCAGATGAAGACCATTCAGGTCGATAACTTGGAGGAACTGATAGACGTATTAGTGATACTTCGCTTTGTTCGGCCCTTGCCACGAGGTATCGGAATTGCCGTAATGGGTGCTGGGGGTGGCTCTAATGTTCTCGCCAGCGACGAAATGGAAAAAGCAGGGCTACATCTGCCACACCTCTCCACAGAAACACAAACAGAATTGAGAAAGTTTTTACCGATGGCTGGTAGTATCTTTGTTAACCCGGTAGATGCCATCAACCTTACATCTCCAGAAATTATCTCAACAACTTTGCGCGTACTGGGTAAGGTCTCAAATATTCACATGCTCGTCTACCATCTGGGATTCCACCCTATCAGCCGGTGGAGAGAGGGACGGTTCTCTGCTACAACTTTTCTACAACCGGCAATCCAGGCTATGAAAGAGGCACAACAAGTAACCGGCAAGCCTATACTGCTGGCACTACATCCAGCGCCGGACCTGCCCGGGATAAAAGACTTCCTCGCTACCCAAGAGGCTTTCGCAGGTGCAGGCTTCCCTATCTTCCATTCTCTGGGACAATTAGCCAAAGCTATAGCTCGCGTGACAGCCTGGAAACAATCCACAAATACAAACGGTTAGCTGCCGATTTACTAAAGGGAGGTTGATTTACAACGTTGAAACGGAGCACACGCTGATACACATAGGCCGGAGTACTGGCCTATGTGTATCCTCTTACAGTTAAACTAGAGGTTATTTGTTTACTCTGACCTTATTATAGCAGTCGCTACAATAAACGGGTCTACCTTCACGGGGCTCAAACGGTACTTCAGTTTCCTTACCACACTGAGCACAAACTGCCGGGTACATTTGGCGTCGAGACCTGAATCCACCACCACTATCGCCGTAACGCGTCGCCTTTCTTGTTCGGCGGCACTCGGGACAGCGCTTGGGCTCATTGGTATAGCCTTTGGACTGGAAGAATTCTTGCTCCGCAGCCGTGAAAGTGAACTCTCGCCCACAATCAGCACACTGAAGTGCCTTGTCCTGAAAGCTCATTGGATGACCTCCTCTTTTAAATAGTTGGTTAGAGCTACGGTCATCCGGCAAGGACAATTAACTAAGTATGCGGTAACCTTTACTGAAACCACCGAGCAACATTATACACCAAATGTATCCCCTTTGCAAGTTCGTGTACTGTTTCATATGATTAGTGACACTTTCCCTTCTAAAACCTCTAATTTCTTATTCATCGCCTACCGCATTTTCAATAAGCTCGATACGCGATGGCTTCCCTTTCTGGTTCAGCTCTACAGCAACCATATCAATACGCCACAATAAAGGCAGGTTATCGTGCGTTTGCTGGTAGTGTAAGGCGGTACTTCGCATCCTCCCTTTCTTGGCTGAAGTGATTGATTCTTCAGGGCTACCAAAACTTAAACTCGTTTTTGTTCTTACCTCAACAAAGACAAGAAAATCTTTATGCCTGGCTATGATATCAATTTCACCTTCTGGACAACGGTAATTGGTCTCCAGGATACGATAGCCTCTCTTCTTGAGGAAATCCCTGGCTAGCTTCTCACCCAGTATACCTGTCTCTCTACGCTTCATCTCTCTGAAAACTTACCTAAGAGATTGTTTCTTAAACCTATCTCCCCAACCCCCTTCCCTTCATAAGGGAAGGGGGAGTATGGATAAGTGAGGTGGGCTTCGCCCCCTCTCTAAAACTTCTTCCTCTACGTTAGGAGTTTAAGAGGGCTAACGCCCTCTTTTATCTTTCTTCCCCCTCTCCTTTGAGGAGAGGGGGATTAAGGGGGTGAGGTCTAACGATAATCTCTCTCACTAATGACTTTCAATTATATCCTTAACCGGTTGAAAGGACTGGCGATGGATAGGGGATGCTCCCAGTCGGGATAGGCAAGCAAAATGCTCGCTAGTGTCATAGCCTTTATGCTTAGCAAACCCATAGCCGGGATAAGTCTTATCCAGTTCCACCATCAGATGGTCACGTGCTACTTTAGCAATTATGGAGGCACAGGCAATGGAGAAACACAGACTATCACCATCAGTCACTCCTTTCTGAGGTAATTTCACTTCAGGAAGACGCATATAATCAATGAGGAGAGCCTCCGGTGACGGCGAAAGATTGTCTACAGCCAACTTCATCGCTAATCGCGTTGCCTTGACAATACCCTTAGTATCTATCACTTTATGAGGGACCGTACCAACACCTATTCCAACAGCTACTTCTTGGATGTGGTGAGACAAGAATTCCCGTCTGGCAGGACTCAACTGCTTGCTGTCCCTCACCAACTTTAGCCAGGGTACGTTCAAACGACGAGGTAGAATAACAGCAGCCGCTACTACGGGACCAGCCAGAGCACCTCGGCCAACTTCGTCGATACCAGCAATATAGTGATAGCCTTGTGCTTCAAAAGCTTTTTCTTCATCAAAGGAAGGTACCTGGATACTATTTACTAACTTTTTCAATAGTAATCTCACTAAGAGGCAACTCTACAGTCGCCTGGCTCTCCAGTTCAACCATTACCGTTTCTTTCAGTGGATTACTCCCGACCACCTTACCTGTCCCCATAGCTGTGGAGACCTGCTGACCTTCCCTGGGCAATTTTTCTTTCATTGCATGATACTGCTCACTCTCATAGACCAGGCAGCACAGCAAACGGCCACAAACTCCCGATATTTTCATCGGGTTGAGGGGCAAATTCTGCTCCTTAGCCATCCTGATAGAAACCGGAGCAAATTCGCATAAGAAGCTCCCACAGCAAAGGGGACGACCACACCGACCGCAGCCACCAACCAGCTTAGCTTCATCCCTGGGCCCCATCTGGCGCATCTCTACCCGCACTCTTAAACGGCCAGCCAACTCCCGGACCAACTCACGAAAATCGACTCTCTCAGCAGCACTGAAATAAAAGGTAAGACGGCTACCATCGAGATTATATTCAGCCGATAGCAGCTTCATTGGCAGATGGAATTTATCAATCGACTTAGCGCATTCAGCCAGAGCTTCTTTTTCCTTTGCCTCAAGTTCCTGGGCACGTTTAATATCTTCCGGTTCTGCTTTGCGCACAATCGGTTTCAATGGTTCAGTTACCTCATTGGCTAATACTTGTTTAGGAGAGATAACCACCTGCCCCAGCTCTAGACCACGCGCTGTTTCGACCACCACATAGTCGTTCACCGCAAGTTCGATACTCCCTGGAGCGAAATAATATACTTTACCAGCATTCTTGAATCGTACTCCCACAATCTCAGCCATACTTCACCTCGGATTGAGCACTAGCATTTTCCCTTTCACGCCCCACCACAACAGGTATATTAAGCATCAACACCTCCAGCACCAGTCGCGGGCTAGCATTTTGTCCAAGCTCTTGCTCAGCCAACAGAATACTATTAATGAACGCTCTTATTTGAGCCAGACTGTAATCTTTTGCCATGTCGATAAGCGTATCCAATCGGTCGACATTGGTAATATCTTCATTTAAACCAATCTTCACTAGTAACAGGTCTCGCCACCAGATAAGCCATAAATCCAGCTTCTCTTGAACCAATCCCCTGTTCTGACTAAACTGGACCGCTAACTGAGCGGCATAATTAAAACGCTCATCATAGTCACCATTAACCATATCAAGCAA
>JAZDPB010000040.1:0-3329 GCA_043797985.1 Chloroflexota bacterium | reverse complement strand
CGGTCTTGAAAACCGTTGTCGGTGCAAGCCGACCGTGGGTTCGAATCCCACCCCCTCCGCCGGCCTACGCTAACCCGCCTGCCATAGTTCAGGAGGAACGGCGTGCAAGAGCTACGGCTGGCAAGCCAGATACACCTAATTAGCTTCACCAGCAAACGTATGGAGATTTATAGAGATTGCGAGTCCCGATGAAATCGGGACTCGCAATGACAGGAACCAACGATGGAAATATCAAAAGCACGCTCAGAATTTAAGCAGGCTCTGGTTGCTCCATGCGGGATGAACTGCAACATTTGCAGTGGATACCTTGCTTACTCAAGAAACATACCTCGACAAAGAGGTAAAATCACCCATTGTATCGGGTGTCGCCCTCGAAATAAACGATGCGCCTATATCAAGGGGCATTGCGAGAAATTACTCAATAACAGCATAGACTTTTGCTTCGAATGTGCCGATTTTCCCTGCCAAAGGCTCAAGACCCTGGACAAGCGATACCGAACCAACTACAGTATGAGCATGATTGAGAACCTTAACGAGATTAAAAGGAACGGAATAAACAATTTTCTTAAAAACCAGAGGGGGAAATATACATGCCCGAAATGCGGAGGAGTTATCTGCATTCACAATAAAAAATGCTACGATTGCGACACGATTGAAAGCTGGAAAGGATAGTAAGGGGATAAAGGGGATGAGGTCGTCCGAAGGATACGTGTGATTGGATGACACAGGTTAGATCGCCTAAACTCGGCTAGAAGCCACATATTAAACTACAAGACACCAGCTAAATCGAAGGATATTGTTCAGGGATGTGTTACGTTCTAGTGTGGCTCAATGGAGACAGCGTTAAACATGGCAAAACCTAAGAGATTTAATTTGTATCCCCTGACATACGGCTTGGTCAGAATATAATTTCGCCCGAACCATAAAGGCATACAGGCGGCATCTTCAACTAGCTTCTGCTCGGCTTGTTGATACAACGCTAATCTCAGTCCATTATCCGATTCTACAGCGGCTTTCTCAAGCAGGACATCTATCTCCGGATTATTGTAGCCACTGTAGTTATTTTCTGCTCCACTATGAAAGAGGATATCCAGAAAATCCTGCGGGTGTGGGTAGTCAGCAACCCAACCCGTGTAAAACATCTCGTCCTTCTCCTCTTTCAAGTGATAAAGGAACCTCAGCGGCTCTATCTGCCTTACCGTTACCTCTACCTCAAGATTCTCCCGCCACTCATAAATGATCGCCTCTAGCTCCTGAGATATTAAGCCACCCCAGCCCGAGGTAGTAATAGTAATCGGCGGCAACTTAGACACATCACCGTACTTGGATTCTTTAATCAGCTGCTTTGCCCGGTCGACATCATAATCTAATCCTGGCAAGTCGTTATTAAACCCAGGTATACCGGGTGGCAGGATACCGTTTGCCCGCTGCACTGTATCCCTGAATACCAAAGAAACTAATTTATCTTTATCTACAGCCTGAGAGAAAGCACGGCGAATATTCACATCATCAAACGGGGGGTTCGTAGTATCAAAGGCAATATAATAGAAGCTCAACTCGGGGGCTACAACCAGCTCGCGGTAGAAGGAGCCGGCTTTGTCAGTCACCTTATCAATATACTCGAGGGAGACATCGGCAACAGCGATTTCGCCAGTCTCATACATATTCATCGGCACACCACCCCACAGGTAAAAGACGACAAAATCAACCTCAGCTTGTTTGCCGTAATAAAGCTTGCTCTTCTCCAGAACAAGCAGGCTATTTTCATCCCACTGTTTCAGCTTAAAAGGACCGGTGCCGTTGGGACTATGCCACCACCTGCTGCTCGATTTTACATTAGCTCTATCTACCACAAAGGTTGTAGGATAGGTTAGCTTATATAAGAAGTAAGACTTAGGGGCATCTATCGTTACTTGAAGGGTATAATCACTAATAACCCTGACACCATTAATATCCTTACTTTCGCCGGCTAATGCATCCTTCACTCCGACGATATCACCGAGATAAGTGTCTGCCGTCAATGAGCCGGTAGCTAGTTCACAGGCACGCTCCCAGGAATACTTAAAATCCTGAGCCTTGACCCCTCTCCCATCATGAAACTTAACATCCTGTCGCAGATAAAAGGTATAGGTTTTGCCATCATCACTGACCTCCCATCTCTGAGCTATATCAGGCACCGGTTCCAGGTCATCACCAAGGCGGACCAGCCCGCTAAATAGCTGGAGTATGTATTCGTGGGAGGTCATTTCACCAGAAACAGCCGGGTCAAGCATTAGCGGGTCGATACCATAGAGACTGAGAACCTTTCCCTCGGTATTAACAATTGGTAAACCCTGCCCAAACTGGCAACTAGCAAGCAAGCTACCGACCAATACTGCTAAAACAAAGGTATATATGCTTCTCTTCATCGTCAATTGCCAAAACAATATCGTCGAAACATCCAAGTAGAGGAGACCATAGCGGAGCGCTCATTCTACGCTCGACAATTGTAGAGGCTGGTAGCTACGCAGCTAAACTTCTAATCAGCCACATTAGCCTTTATCACATAAGGACAAGGAACGTCTTCCTCGGAGCCACAATTACTCTTGAGATTGTAGTAATCCAGAGCATTTTTCAGAGCACGAGCTCCACGCTCAAGACCAATGAATGTAGGGACACCACCAGCCTGAAGCTTTTGAATGATTTCTCCCCCTTGCTGCACGTCCCCCGGCGAGAAAGAATAATTGAGAATTACCATCATCGGTTTAGGTGTTTTATTTCTAATATCAACTATGGAATTAATCTGGGTTTCGAGCACCGCAGGATTACCCCAGCGTGCCGTAATTAACAGCACTAGGCTATCGATATTGGTATCCCGTTCAAGAATTTCCAGGATACGCCCCAATTGCCTCCGATTCACATTACCAGTATCAACAGGATTGCGGTAGCTCCCGCCTATCAGGACAAAAAAAGAGGCTAGCTCATCATAAGATCCCTGGGTAAGCAGAGGCACCTTCAATCCAGCCTCAGCAAAAACATCGGCAATTGCTACCGATTGCCCCCCAGACCCCCCAGCTATTGCTACCCTATCACCCCTAACCGGCGGAAGATACAGGAGAGCTTTAAGAGTATCGATAAGCTCCTCCATCTTCGTCACTTTTATCGCTCCGCTCTGCTTCACCGCAGCGTCCCATATCGCTTGCGGCACCGCCAGCGACCCGGTGTGCGAGGCTATTGCCCGCCCTCCCTCTTCGGTCCGCCCACCTTTCCATATCACGACCGGTTTCTTGGCCGATACCTCCCTTAATACCTTGAGGAAGCGCCTCCCATCCTTTACCCCCTCCAGATAC
>JAZDPB010000038.1:0-2943 GCA_043797985.1 Chloroflexota bacterium | reverse complement strand
ACTGCCTGGTGCGGCTCAATATGTCATGTTCTTGGGAAGCCGGTTGACAAGACTTGATGAAAAACGTTTCATATTCCGAGGCAAACTTGCCTCAAGTGGTCGAAACCCTGGTAAGCGCATTATACCTTCACGGATTCAGGTTTGTGTCAACTCTGGCCCATCTTGGTGCCGTTGTCCTCCTCTTCACCATAGGTCTTGAGTTCAATATCAAAGATATAGCAAGAATCCGCTACTTCGTAATTGGCTTGGCAGGCATTATCGTACCCGCGCTCGGCGGTTTCTTTCTAGCAGGCTTGTTCGGTTTCGATTTCAAAGCTTCGGTCTTCATTGGCACAGCACTCACCGCGACTAGCATTGCTATTACTGCCAACGTACTGAGGGAAATGGGCAAGCTACAAACTGAAACCGCAAAGGCAATCATAGGCGCAGCCGTAATAGACGACATTCTCGCCCTTCTTGCTTTATCTATCTCGGAGGGAATTGTATCGGGAGGTTTATCAGCAACATTGATTCTTGGTACGGCAGCAAGAGCAGTTGGATTCATTGTTCTCGGTGTTCTTGTGGGGAAGATGCTCTTGGGCAAATCTATAGTACGGTTAGACAAGACCAAGATAGCCGAGAAATACCCGGAGTCTATCTTCATCTTCGCAATCATGGTTGCTTTCTTGTATGCCATGGCCGCAGAATTTGTCGGGCTATCAGCCATAGTCGGCTCGTTTCTGGCAGGAGCCTCCTTTGCCGGAGCCACATTGCAGCGCGGTGAGATATTCAGAGAAGGAGCGGAACATCTTCAAATCATTTTCGCTTCCGTCTTCTTCATTTCTCTGGGAATCATAATGGATCTCCACGTTATTACTCTGAATTTGCTGTGGTTCGTATTGGTTCTGTCCACCGTTGCCATACTTACCAAGACTATTGGATGCGGAATTCCGGCCCTAATTCAAGGCGTGAGTTTGAGAGACTCCATGATTGTCGGCGTCGGTATGGTGCCCCGCGGAGAAGTGGCAATGATTGTGGCACTTATTGGACTCAGCCAGAATCTCATAAGTCAGAGCACTTACTCGGCGTTGATTTTGATGAGTCTCCTGACAACAATAATACCTCCGCTGATTCTGAGGAACTGGCTGTATAGGCGCTAGTTTCAAGCCAGGTATCACAACCGGGATCACACGGCGGTCAGGTCAATACTGGCACCGATGGTCTTGGGTCGCAAAGTTGCCACTGCGTTCAATAGCGTCTGTCTGAGTTGTTCGAGCGCTCGCATAGGTCTTTCTGCTGGATCAAAGGTTCACCGCCGGTTACTGTTAGATGCCCGGGACTCTGATGGAAAGAAGACACTTCTTGACGGTACGAACAGCCCCGGTTTCCCGGCCAACGACAACCCCTGGGAAACACTGCATAAGATCAGGGCCGGCCAGCCTGGAGGCAGTATGGCAGCCGGAATAGCCATGGGCTGGCACATTCAGGATGCTGTGGATGTTCCGGGCTATGCTCATTCTAGCTAGTCTTCAAGATGGCATTAATCCAGGGCCAGTTTGTTAAGCTTATCAGCGCCTTTCTATTGAATGATAGGCGTACCAGCCCGCTTTCAGCCTGGAGAGTAGCTGCGTTGAGCGAGTCAAATACCCTGTTGGCAAAGTAGTCTCGTCGAAGCGTATTCCATATCTGTTCCGCTGGATTCAGTTCAGGTGAATAGGGCGGTAGGAACACGAGTGCGATATTTGCGGGAACTTTGAGTTCCTTGCATTTATGCGATGATGCGCCATCCAGAACCATGACCATGAAATCCTGCTCGTGAGTCTCACTTACTTGAACCAGAAAACGGCTCATGTTATCAGTGTTCATCTTCTCTGATGTCATGTAATCAAGGCCTCCATCCCAGGGGCTTACGGCGGCGTATTCATACCTAAACTCCCGGATCAGCGCCAGACTAATCGTTGGCCTCTTCGGCGCCGGTGCCCAGCAAGCCCGTGGGTCACTCATCCGTCCAAACCGTGCCTCATCCTGAAACAACAGGCGGACGGGCAGGTTCTTTTGATTCTTCATACAGGCGGTCGCCACAATCTCGGGGAGTTTTTTTTGAACTCTTCCTGGATTCCCGGGTCGCTCTTGGGATGCCTCGTGTCTGGCTGTACTTTTCGCCAGCCGTGACGAGCCAGCAAACGATATGTCGTGGACATGGGAATAGAACGCCCCAACTTCTCCACCAGAGCGGCATGGACGGGAGGAACCGAAAGTACGCCTCCCTCAATCGCTTTGGCTTCCCATCTGCGGAGAAATTCTTGTTCCTCTTCAATCGTCATGTGGTAATGTCGCCGACCACCCCATGTGTTCCGGATACCTTCATCTTGATTGCGAATAGTGCCACGATTGCGAAAAACCGTTCTTTCGCTGATTCCCAATATTTCAGATGTCTTACCAGCGTCCAGACCCGCTTCAGCAACTAATAACACCGATAATGCCTTGCGTAGTTCCATAGCTGTTGTAGCCCGCTCTCTCAGTTGACGCGCTCTTGCTATTTCCTCATCAGTGAAATTGGTCGCTCTTGCCATAGATCACCTCCATGGCAAGATTATACTTCACTGCCATCTTGATTGCAATATGTAATAAGCAACCAATTCACATACACTTTGCTGGCGTTGGGATGGGGTGCGTTCTTAAATAAACTTACCGTCCCGGAACCTACGTTTAAGTAAGAACCATCTCCAGCTACGATTATTACGGCTACAGGTGCCCCTACTTTCACAAACTCAAGCACTACTTCGACTTTGGTGCCAACGGCTATGGGATATTTTCCGTGTGCTACCCAGTCAACCAGCAAACGAGCATCCGCTACAATAGTTGGTTCTTGCTTGACGAACTCCCGCATATAGTCCCAGCCCATTATCTCTCCGCCTACCATCTGAGCCCATGTTACCGGCGGGCCAGTGGCAACCGTGGGAT
>JAZDPB010000016.1:0-2687 GCA_043797985.1 Chloroflexota bacterium | reverse complement strand
TCTCTCTCCCTCATTGCCGGACCAAGGGTTTTGGACATAATATTTATGCTTTCTGCGATAAGAATCATCTCTCCCTCCCTATAACCGCCATGTTTTGAGATAGGCTGGGATGTTACTCCCTTCCCGGGGACCAATCAGAATCTCCCAACCAGGTAACTCCTCTTCCAAGCCACCACTTTCGGCAGCAGCATGCCCCGGGATTACCAATTTGCGGTGTTTAACTTTATCCTCAATCCCGCTCTTCTTAACAAAGGGGGCAATAGCATCAGCCACAAACTTCCCGGCTGCCCACGACGTCATAACCGAGAGCCCTTCAGTATCCATAACCAAGAGATGGCTAGGAACCTTGCTGGACTCTATTTCACCAGAAACAATAAAGTAGGTAAGCGAAAAGTTGGTAGTAATAAGTACCGGAGAATTTTCATCAGGACTACCAATCTCATAGATTCCCTGAGTGGTAGCTAGTGGCCGCTGGGGGTCAGTATAGATATTTAACCTTTCCACGAGCAAGGGAAACAGGCTTTCCCCCCGAAAATCAGAGAGAACGATAATACCACCATATTTAGCCACAAAGATAGAGGTAATTACTGCTTCCTTCATCGGATTATCGGTCATCTCGCAGGGAAAAACGATGGTAGGAAAGCCCAGGGGCCGAAACTTCTTAGCTAAGGCAGCGCTCCTGATGATTACCTGGTCCTCAAACGCCCGACGAACAGTTCTTGACCCAGAATCAATAACGATGTCATTTATCCCGGCTTGGGTTAACCTAGTAGTCAGGTCAGCAGCTTCCTCCAGACTGGAGGCTTTCACTGCTACCGGGCACGAGTTCTCCTTAGCCAACTTGGCCACACTATCCAGGTTATCTTTAGTAGCAGCGTATATTAGTGGTTTCCGGTCAGCGCAGGCCTTTACACCAGCCGCCAGAATATCAGGACTGCCGCTCATCAGGATGATGCAGCAATCGCTATTTTGCTTCACTTTACTCGCCAGCGCTGCAAATTTGCTGGCATCTCCCGATTCATCCTTTACCGCTACCAGCTCAGGACGGAGGGTAAGGCCTACTCTCTCATACCGGAGCTTACACCTTTCCAGCCTGGCATCAACCTCGGAGTCACTCATATTATCCTTAATAAGAAGAGCAAAACCAGGCGGGTTTTCCAACCTTTTTTCATGACGAAACATAACTGTTTCGCCGCCAACCTTCAACGCCCGGTCGCCGACGCCAATCGTAACCGGCCTAATCGGGGGTGCCGACGCCTCTTGTAGCCGACTCTTCGCCTCCTCAGTAACATAAGGACAAGCAGTTAATTCCGCTTTCCCAGCAGCCAGATTCATAGCGAAGGCAAGGCAAGTAGGCACTCCGCACTCCTTACAATTGGTCTTGGGTAGTAACTTAAATATCTCTATTCCAGTAAGTGGCATTTTTTAACTCCCTTCCGAAACTTTGGTCAAAGTAATAACAGGAATATCGTTCATTATTTTTGTACCGCTAGTTTGAAAAACTCCTTCCCTTAGCCTATTATTGGCGCCATAGCCAGGGCAGGGTGTCCCTTCTCCTGCAAGAAGGGTAGAATTTGTTCTTCGGTAGTGCCGACGGTTTCGTCAGCAATCATATCAAGCAGGTTAGGTACGCCCATCTCCTTAGCTCTAACCTTAAGGCGGTCACCAATCTCCTCCTTTAGCATCTTGGGCATCCAGACCATTCTTAATAGCCCACCATCACCGATAAGGTATTTTCTCTGGGTGGTGTTATACTTGCCATGACCAACGAAGCCAGGGGTGCTTAAACCACCCCCAATAGTCCCAGCTAGAGTAGTAAACTTCATCCCGCAGGGGGTTTCTCCGGTGTACTCCCTGTTCACCGTCATTACGCCATTACACAGGGGAAGGATAGCGGCAATAGCTTCACAACAACCGCAGGTGGTCATGGGGTCGTTTACGATACTGTAGAAGTTATAATGGTCTATCTTGCCGCGGGAAGTCTTCAATACAAACTCGTTCACCCCTTTCCATTGCCCCAGCTTGGCATCAATGGTTTCCCCCTTCTCCACCGGTTGATTAGGCCCAGTAGGGTTAATCTCGTAAGCTGCTTTACAGTCCATCCAGTTATAGGAACCACAAAGGCCAGTTCTCTCCGGACTAATCACACAAACATGGCTCGGAGCAAAGGACTGACACAGGGTGCAGGAATAATATGTTTCAATACCTTCATCGGTCATGCCCTCAATTCGGGCATCTCTAATCCTATATACTGCTCTGGCTTTTTCTACTGTCTCCTTTACTTTACCTTCTTCGGTATAGAGTTTGACCTGCAACTTATCAAATATTCGACCAAAATCCTGATGCAGCTTAGCATGGAGAAGGGAGCCGATATGAGAGAGTCGGAAGCCCTTTTCCACCGCCTGCTTAGAAATTCGTAACCAAGCAATATCCCTCTGCCCGATGTGCATCACCCCTTGAGCGTAGTTTATAAGATGGTGAATCTGCCGCTCCAGAATAGGCTCGTAGTCCTCCTGCATCTGTCTGCCGGCAACTTCAACGGCTATGGCTAAGGGTAATCTAGAACCAGCGGGAACATCCGTCAGCTCAGGCCCAATCACTTCAATCTTGCCATCCTCTACCTCGTCCATCCGCTTGCTGGTAACCCACTCTACCATTGCGGTTCTACCACCGCCAGTTTCCAGATA
>JAZDPB010000172.1:0-11714 GCA_043797985.1 Chloroflexota bacterium | reverse complement strand
TCACACATAGGCCGCATAGAGAGGGGAGAACGGTTCCCCTCAGCGCGTACTCTACACAAAATTGCCAAGCCTCTGGGTTTTGATGATAATGAGCTGTTTACCTTAGCCGGATACTTATCACCCGCATCTTCTATGGTAGCCTCTGAGCCTATCGGTATCGCGCTGGGCTAATTCCGCAGGATTAAAACCTTCACTCATTTTTTCACCTCTCTCGGTCTCCCCCTTGTCATTGCGAGGGCGAAGCAATGACAAATTAACCTTTTCGGACAGCCTCATTAAGGGGGATTTCCTTCTTTAACGCTCTCTGCACCGTGCGCCGGCTGACACCAAACATCAGTGCCAGTTCTTTTGTCCCTTTCCCCTCGGCAGTAAATAGCCTTAGCATCTCTCTGGCACGCAACCTCTTCAACCAGCGCTGCTTACCTCCAGGCTCATCATAAATACACCGTGTAAACGGGCACTCAAGGCAGGAGCTAGCCAGCTCACAGCCCTCATCCCGATAGCGGCAATACTCCGGCGGCAAATCAAGCTCATTGTTTCCCGACAAACCTTCACTTTTACCATTGGCAACTTCCTCAATTCGTCTCAACTCCATAAAATCAACCTCAAAAATCAAAACTCACAGTCTCAAAGTTAGCACATCTGTTCTAATTCAGTCAATATTGCTTTGTCGTCTTTTTGAAATATTGACAAATGTAACACAATGTGTTACATTTTCTTAAAGAGCCGATGTATGATAATTAATGAACTACAATGGGATGATGGTAATGTTGAGCGTATTGCCCAGCATGGTGTGAACCCTCAGGAGGTTGAGGATGTTTGTTTTGGCTTTCATATCTATGTTAGAGAAAGTAGCCAGAGATATATCATAAGTGGGCAATCTACTAATGGTCGGTATTTGAATGTTGTAATAGAGCGGGTTAGTAAGGGGGTATTTAGACCAATAACCGCTTTTGAAATGAGTGAGAATTATAAGCACAGATATAAGAAAAGATTAGGAAGATAGGAGCAAAGTTAGAAGGGAACCACGGAGGGAACTATGGAACCAAATAAGAAGAATAAACTTACGGAATTTCAATCACTTGATGAGGAAAAGAAGTATTGGGAAGCACGCGGGCCTTTAGCTGAAGGCCGCAAAGGCAGAATAAATAGGCCCAGACTTGGACAAAAGCGCTCATCATTCCTGTCGGTTCGTCTTACCGGAGAGGAAATAGCCGCTTTGCGTGAAATGGCAGCAATTTTTTTTACAAAACCTTCGGAACTTGCAAGGGGTGCGATTCTGGATACAGTGAAACGATTCAAATCATTACACGAGATGGACGAGAAGGAACAAAAAAAATTACAGGACGCTCTTCGTTACGGCCTGACTCCAGCTTCTATAAAGCCATTGGATTCCAGAATTGTAAGGGACGATTCTACATTGGACTATACGGACCGGCTTCTGAAACGGTTTTTGGACGAGAACCCTAAGACAGTTCTATATTATATGGCTTGGTTCACACTTCAGCATCTACTTAGTGAATCAGACAAGTCAGTAGTAGCTTCACTACAAGAATCGGACGATGCTGTCTCACGGTCTAAACAGACAAAATAGGCCCATCTCATATTGAATCATAATATATAGGGTCTCGCCCCCTATTAGTAAGAAGCACGGTCTTTTTTAACGCCTCTAAATACTATTGGCAGCCCAATTTGGATTCAAACTGAAGGCAGGTTAAGAGGGGCTGACGCCCCTCTTTTCTTATTTTCGTTCCCCTTCTCCTGTCAGGAGAAGGGGAACACAGGGGTGAGGTCAGTCCTTTACCAATATCAGATTCAGATGATATAATGGCTTTATTGACCAAGCAAGATAACTATAGATAAAGCACCCCGAAATGTTAGCTAAAAGGAAGAAAATCATCGCTGTTATCGGTGGCGAGCAACCTTCGCCGCAGGAAGCTAAGCTGGCGGAAGAAGTCGGGCATGATCTTGCCAAACAAGGAGCCATCTTAGTCTGCGGTGGCCTGGGCGGGGTTATGGAAGCAGCCTGCCGGGGTGCCAGCGCAGAGGGCGGAGTAACTATCGGTATCCTCCCCGGGGATAATCCACAGGCGGCTAACCCCTACGTCCAGATTCCCATAGTTACCGGTATGGGCTATGCGAGAAACATCGCTGTAGTAAAATCAGCTCAAGCCGTTATTGCCATTGACGGCGGCTATGGCACCCTTTCCGAGATAGCCCACGCCCTGCAAAGCAATATCCCGGTCGTCGGCTTGAATACCTGGTCACTATCCAGAAATGGTCAGCAGGATAAATCAATCATCACAGCTCAAAGCCCAACCGAAGCCGTGAACAAAGCCCTTAATTTAGCGTAAAGCCGCTAGTTTGCCGACTTCGGAACTAAGGAGACAAATGCCGAACATCAAAGGTATTAAAGCCAGAGAAATCCTTGATTCCAGGGGCAACCCGACCGTAGAGGTCGAGGTAGAGCTATCTGACGGCACAGTCGGTCGGGCGGCGGTGCCCTCCGGAGCCAGTACCGGCAAGTATGAAGCGATAGAACTGCGGGATGGGGATAAGTCCCGATTTAACGGATTGGGAATCCTCAAGGCAGTAGCTAATGTCAATAAAGCCATCGCCAAAGCCATAATTGGAATGTCAGCCACCGACCAGGCAGCTATTGACCACAGGCTCATCGAGCTTGATGGCACCGACAACAAGTCACGCCTGGGGGCTAATGCCATCCTGGGAGTATCGCTAGCCATAGCCCACGCCGCCGCCAACTCGGCGCACACCCCGCTATATCACCATCTGGGTAAAACCAGCACCTATACCCTGCCAGTCCCGATGATGAACATTCTGAATGGAGGCAAACACGCTTCCAACTCCACCGACTTCCAGGAGTTCATGGTAGTGCCCGCCGGAGCCAAGACCTTCCACCACGCCCTGCAAATGGGCACCGAGGTATATCACGCCCTGAAACGCGTGCTCAAAGACAAAGGACTGAATACTAATGTGGGCGATGAAGGGGGCTTTGCCCCTTCCCTGCCATCGAATAAAGACGCTATCGAAGCTATCTTATCCGCCATTGAAAAGGCAGGTTACCAGCCGGGCAAGGACTGTTTTATTGCCCTGGACCCGGCAGCCAGCGAATTCTATGAGGATGGTCACTATATCCTGTCCAGGGAGGGCGCTTCATTGAGCACCCGCGAAATGGTAGATTATTATGCCCGGTGGGCATCAAGCTATCCGATTATCAGTATTGAGGACGGAATGGCGGAGGATGACTGGGATGGCTGGCAGATGATTAGTCAAAAATTGGGCAGCAAGCTCCAGCTTGTCGGTGATGACCTCTACACTACTAATGTCAACCGTTTGAGCCGGGGCATCAAGCTAAGAGCATCTAATTCAATTCTCATCAAACTAAATCAAATCGGCACGCTTACGGAGACAATAGCTGCCATTCAAATGGCAAAACAAGCCGGCTGGACAGCCGTAGTGAGTCACCGCTCCGGCGAGACCGAGGATACCACCATTGCTGACCTTGCCGTGGGTCTGAATACCGGCCAGATTAAGTCTGGTGCCCCCTGCCGCTCGGAGCGCACTGCCAAGTACAACCGCCTGCTCAACATAGAAGATGGACTGGGGAAAAAGGCGAACTTCGCCGGCATGGCAGCATTCCACAACTTAAAGAGATAAAAATTATCATCAAAATCAAAATTTTAGCGGAGGTATAAAATGACAACTAAAATTGGCATCAATGGTTTCGGGCGTGTGGGCAGACTGACCTTCAGGGCAGCTAACCAGTACCACAAAAACAAACTCGAGGTAGCGGCAATCAACGACCTGACCGATACCAAAACCAACGCTCACCTATTAAAATGGGACAGCAACTACGGCCAATACCCGGGTACAGTAGAAGCTACCGCGGATTCAATCATCGTTGACGGTAAGAAAATAAGGGTGCTCGCGGAACGTGACCCGGCTAAGATACCCTGGCGGGATTACGGCGTAGATATCGTGATTGAGTCAACAGGGTTATTTACCGACGCCACCAAGGCGGCCGCCCACCTGCAGGGTGGCGCCAAGAAGGTGCTGATTTCCGCCCCGGCTACTAATGAGGATATAACTATCGTGCTCGGCGTCAACGAAGACAAGTATGACCCCAAAAAGCATAAGATTATATCCAACGCCTCCTGCACTACCAATTGTATTGCCCCGGTGGTCAAGGTATTGCACCAGAACTTCGGGGTAAACAAGGGATTGATGACCACTATTCACGCCTACACCAATGACCAGAGAATCCTGGATACCGTCCATAGAGACCTGCGCCGGGCACGAACTGCTGCCACGAACATCATCCCTACCACCACCGGTGCTGCCAGTGCAGTAACTCTGGTTATTCCCGAACTCAAAGGCAAACTTCACGGACTGGCTTTCAGGGTCCCAGTCTCTACCGTCTCTGTTGTTGACCTCGTCGCCGAACTCAATAAAGAGGTTGACATTAAACAGGTCAATCAGGCTTTCCAGACCGCAGCTAAAGGACCTTTAGCTAAAATCCTGGAGTATTGTGAGGAGCCACTGGTCAGCACGGATTTCAAGGGTAATCCGGCGAGCTCCATCGTTGATGCGCTCAGCACTATGGTCATCGCTGGCAATATGGTCAAGGTGGTTGCCTGGTATGACAATGAGTGGGGCTATAGCTGCCGCCTGGCTGACCTTGCTGCCTTCGTTGCTGATAAAGGGTTATAGACAAAATAAGCTGCTGACTGAGCCTATTTTGAGGCTGTCCGGAGACTGTCATTGCGAGAGCAATCTCTGAGATTGCCACGGGCTTCGCCCTCGCAATGACAGTGGGGACTCTTCGGGCAACCTCAATTTTTATTCTATAAAAGGCTGAAAAACCTCTTTGGAAACCAGCTAATTATAGAGTATAATAGAAACGAAAAAGATGGCTTCACAAGTCTTTTACCGTAAGTGGCGTCCGCAAACCTTAGCTGAGGTGGTTGGACAGGAACCAACGACACAGACGCTGCGTAATGCCCTGAATAGCAGCCGTATATCTCATGCCTATCTCTTCTGTGGCCCACGGGGGACAGGCAAGACCAGCACAGCCCGTATTCTGGCTAAAGCAGTGAACTGCCTTACTAACGGCAAGGGTGAGCCTTGTAATACCTGCTCAATGTGCCAGGCGATAACTGAAGGCAGGGCTTTCGATGTTATCGAAATCGATGCCGCCAGCAACACCGGCGTTGATGATATTCGCAGCCTCCGCGAGAAGGTAAACTACGCCCCCAACGAGGCACGTTATAAGGTCTATATCATCGACGAAGTCCACATGCTCAGTAATAGTGCCTCTAATGCTCTGCTCAAAACCCTTGAGGAACCACCACCACACGCTATCTTTATCCTGGCGACTACCGAAGCTCATAAAATCTTGCCTACCATCCTGTCATGGTGCCAGCACTTCGATTTCAGACGCCTCTCTCAGACTCATGTAGTCTCAAGACTGGCACATATTTGTAGCGCCGAAGGTATTCAGATAGAACCAGAGGCACTACAGCTTATCGCCAAGAGCGCCACAGGGAGCCTGCGAGATGCCGAAAACCTGCTGGAACAGCTAACCACCTACTACGGCCCTGAGATTGGACTTCACCAGGTCCAGGCTATCCTCGGTATCACCAGCGATTGGCGAGCCAAGGAGCTAGTAAAGCACATCATAAATAATGACATTTCTGCCGGAGTGGCAGCGATAAACAGTGTTAATAATGACGGACTGGACTTGAGACAATTCAACCGGGAGGTAGTGGAATACCTCAGAGGACTGCTTCTGCTCAAGACCGGCTACAATGAAGTTTTAGACTTCACTGCTGAAGACTTGACTGAACTAAAGGATTTAGCCGCCAAAGCTTCCCTTGAGCAGACTTTGAAGGCGGTCAAGCTCTTTGGTCAACTTGAACTTGGGCTTGATAACTATTCCACCCTGCCACTGGAACTAGCGCTGGTTGACTGCACCCTAACCTCTGATGGAAAGGAAAGCCCTGTCAAACAAGTTGAAAACGAGCATCGCCAGACCCCACAAGTAGTTACCCCACCTCCCCCACCACCCCACTCCAAAAAGCCCGCAGCCAAGACGGTCAAGCCTGAGCCAGTAAGTGTTCCGTCACCAGCAATGGCAGCGCCTGTTACCATTCCGTTGGAATCGGGTAGTGAAGTTGAGCGGCTGCGACTAAACTGGAAGCAGGTTATCGAACAAGCTCCCCAGGATACCAGGAGAACCCCGGCTATTGCCATTCTTAGAAGCGCCGGTGTTAAGCCGATAGCAATTGAAAATGATACCGTGTCCCTGGCTTTCAAATACCCCGCTCACAAGGACCAAATCGAGAAAATAGAGAACCAGCGGGTAACTGAAAAAATCATAAGCAACTTCCTGGGACATCCCTGCCATGTACATTGTATTTTAGAAGACAATCATTTACTTAAAGAGGCACTAAAGTTAGGTGCCCAAATTACCAATGTGGAGGAAAAATGAATTTTTCTATGTTGAAACAGGCTCAGGAGCTTAAATCAAGGCTGGATAAAGCTCAAAAGGAACTGGGCAACACTATCGTTGAAGCCGATGCCGGCAGAGGTGCGGTTAAGGTCAGCATGAATGGCCAGCAAAAAATACTGTCGGTAAAAATATCGCCAGAAGTGATAGACCCCAATAAAACACAACGCCTGGAAGAATTAGTGCTAAAGGCGGTAAGTGAAGCTATTGACAAATCTCAGAAAGTTGCCGCCAAGCAGTTAAAGGGATTAACCGGTGGCCTCAAAATCCCGGGCCTAACCTAGAAAATACCAAGGAGAGCCAGAGGGGACTTCGTCCCTCTTAAAATTCCCGAGGCTATCCGAAAAATAGTTAATTGTTATTGCGAGCGTTACGAAGGTGTCATTGCGAGACCATTCCCAACACAGTCGGAAGGCGAAGCAATCTCACCTTCGAGTGTACGAGATTGCCACGTCGTCCGCCTGAGGCGGACTCCTCGCAATGACATTAATAAACGACCTTGTTAAGAGGGATTAAGTCAACAGTCACCCAAGAGGGGCTGCGCCTCTCTATATTGATAGGGCGTCAAAGAGGGGCTGCGCCCCTCTTAAAATAAATTCCCCTTCCCATTGATAAGGGGAAGGGGATAAAGGGGATAGGGTTACAAAACCTTATAAGGAGAAATCGTCTTGAATCAAAGTCTCCCATCTACTGCCGAACCAATATCCAGGCTCATCCAGGAGCTTAATAGACTACCTGGTATCGGGCCGAAGAGTGCCCAGCGTATTGCCTATTATTTATTGCGTGCCCCCCAAGAACAAGCTAGGCTCTTAGCTGAGGCTATACTATCGGTAAAACAGGAGGTCACCCTCTGCTCCAATTGCTTTAATGTTACTAATATTGACCCCTGCCTCATCTGCCGCAACGAAGAACGCGACCGGAGCAAGATTTGCATTGTCGAGCAGCCACAGGATATCCTGGCACTGGAGCATGCCCGGATTTATAAAGGACTCTATCATGTGCTCCATGGTGCTATCTCACCTACCGAAGGGGTAGGAGCTAATGATATAAGAATCGGGGAGCTGCTGGAGCGGCTCAAGAACGGCCAGGTATCCGAGGTCATCCTGGCCACTAACACCAACCTTGAAGGAGAGCAAACGGCGATGTACCTGCACCGGCTAATTTCACCAACGGGCATAAAAATCACCCGCCTTGCCCGTGGGCTCCCCTTTGGTACCGAACTAGAATACGCCGACGATGTCACCCTGACCCGAGCCATTGAGGGAAGGCAGGAATTTTAGACTCAAAACCTCTATTAAGGTAGTTTGAAGGGGCGAAGCCCCTCTTCTAAGTTTGAGGCTGTCCGAAAATGTCACCCTTCACTTCGCTCAGGGTGACACCATAATAAAGAGAGATGGTGCTCTCGGACAGTCTCTAAAGGGGGTGAGGTTAGAATGAAAGTAATCGACTTACCGGACGAACATCAAAAGCTATATTTTCTCTGTCTCGAAGACTGGTCGGAAGAGATAAAAGAGGCGGGCGACCACAAAGAGGCCTGGTATCACAAAATGAAGGACAAAGGCCTCCGTGTGAAACTGGCACTGGATGACGGCGGAGAAGTCGGGGGAATGATTCAATACGTTCCTATAGAACAGTCCTTCGCCGAAGGAAATGACCTCTATTTCATAAATTGCATCTGGGTTCACGGTCATAAAGAAGGAAGGGGTAACTTCCAGAAGAAAGGGATGGGGAAAACTCTGCTCAAAGCGGCTGAGGATGATGTCAAAGCAATGGGCAAAAAGGGTATTGCCGCCTGGGGAATCCCCTTGCCATTCTGGATGAAGGCATCGTGGTTTAGAAAACATGGCTACCGTACGGTAGATAAACAAGGATTTTTGGGAGCGGTCCTCCTCTGGAAACCCTTTACCGAAGATGCAACACCCCCGAAATGGATTAGACCCAAGAAGAGACCGGAAACAACACCTGGTAAAGTAACGGTAACAGCATTCTTGAACGGATGGTGTCCGGCACAAAATATGGTTTTTGAAAGGGCAAAGAGAGCCTCTTCCGAGTTTGGAGATAAGGTGATATTCCGGATGGTGGATACATTTGAGAAAGAGACTTTACGGGAATGTGGCATCTCAGATGCCCTGTTCATCGATAACAAAGAGGTGCGAACCGGACCTCCACCGTCCTATGAAAAGATAAAGAAAACGATAGCCGGGAAAGTTAAAAAACTATAGTTGGTTCGATGAAAAAGATGCTACGTTTAACAACTTTCTTGGTATTGGTAATGACCGTTATGGGTCTGGCTGGTTGTGCGGTCGCCGATAAAGACATCGTATCCCAAACCGGCGCCGTAAAATTAATAAATTTAGAGGGAGGATTCTACGGGATAGTGGGAGACGATGGTAAGAATTATGACCCGGCGAACTTGAGCCAGGAGTTCCGGGTGGATGGCTTGCGAGTAAGCTTTGAGGCGAAAATACTCAAGGATGTCGCTACTACCCGCATGTGGGGAACGCCCGTCGAGATAATCAAGATTGAGCGCTGCAAGACCTGATAGTAGCTCTAACCCGGAGTAGCCGGGTTAATATCTTCACCCCGCCCTTGAAGGTAAACAGGAATTTTAGTCCGCAAAGCCAACAGCTTTATCGGGAGTTTGAAAACAAGCAGTGATAATAGAGTATAAGAAAGAGTTAAGCTCAAATTTTCAAGGAACAGTCATCGATATCGAGACTATCGGCAGTTTTGTCAACCAGTACCCCGATTCGAGAAGATACAGGTATATCCATATGGTCATTTTTGGATTTATTAATAGAAATGACCTTCAAATATTCTGTGCGAAGGGGACAGAAGCACTTGACGAGTTAAGAGAAACGACAAAAATAATTATCGACCGTCTGGAAAGACCTTACTTCGCATTCAATAGTGAATTTGAAAAATGCGTCTTGTCCTATGAACTTGGTAAAGAGGTTCATTTTGAGGGAGAGCTCCAAAAAGAACGTGAATCTAAAAGAATTGCGGTTAGGGAATTGTCTATTCCCAACTACGAAGACCCGTTCGATGACGATGGATTCCTGTGCCTGAAAGCGTGGGAGGCTGGAGAATTAGATATGGCGATAGCGCACAATAGGGCCTGTCTTCTAAAAGAAAGGGATATCTTGATAAAAAGAGGATTTAGAAAACCCGACAAATTGAAGTTCGTTAAATAGAAGTAATTTCGATGTCCAAGCCCCGAACTTATCAAACCGAAGCTATTATTATTAAGAAGACCAGGCTGGGGGAGGCAGATAGAATCCTTACCCTCTACACCCCGGACATGGGTAAGATTCAAGGCGTAGCCAAGGGGGTCAGACGCCCGAAAAGTAAGCTCGCCGGGCATCTGGAACTGCTCACCCATAGCCTGGTATCACTGGCCCGTGGCCGGAATCTGGATACCATCATCGGCAGCCAGACCATCGATAGCTTCCTACCACTGAAAAGCGACCTTGAGCTTACTTCTTACGCTCTTTATGTCACCGAGCTGGTCAACCAGTTCACCGCCGAGCATATTCAAAACCGCCCTTTATTCCAATCGTTTCTCGAGACAATGCAGCAACTATGCCAAAGCGATAATAGTGAGCTAATCTTGCGCTATTTTGAGCTTCAACTACTCACTGAGGTCGGCTACCGACCTCAGCTTCAAGAGTGTGTCACCTGTCACCAGCCACTGCAACCTGTTACCAACTCCTTCTCCTCCAGCGCCGGAGGTATGCTGTGCCCTGATTGCTGCCAGAACCAACCCTTAGCCTACCCCATCTCGGTTAACGCACTGAAAGTGCTGCGATTGCTGCAGAGCAGCGACTGGAATCCCGCCAGACAGCTAAAAATAAACCTGGAACTATCCAATGAACTTGAGGCAGTAATAAGAGGCTACATCAAATACCTGCTGGAACGAGAGGTAAAATCAGCCGCCTGGCTGGATACACTGAAAGAACAAGGACTGATATTTAGCCAGGAGGCTATCTAGCAACCCCATTCCTCTGCCCGTTTCCGTTCAGTCTCGTTAACCGAAGAATAGCGGAAGTCATTGCGAGGAGCTTATTTTATGACTTTACTATTAGGCCGAATAAGCGATAATATAAGGCTGGAAGTCTGGAACTGCCAGCCTTTTTGCTATATCATAAGGAAAAAGGATAGATATGACATCACAATTAGACCGCATCGCTAAACAGAGACTGGAAAAGCTGGAGCGGATTCGTGCCCAGGGCATTGAGCCGTATCCCTATGGCTATCACCGTAGCCATACCACAGAGCAAGCCATAGCCCTGCTCAAGCAGCACGAAGGCTCAAGCCAAATGGGTACGCCGATAGTTAATGTCGCCGGACGCATCATGGCTAACCGCTCCATGGGCAAAATCTCCTTTCTCGATATCCATGATAGCTCGGGAAAGATTCAACTCTTAATTAACCGGGGCACGCTCCCGACAAGTAACCTGGAACTCTTCAAGGAAACAGATATCGGCGATATCATCGGGGCTAGCGGTAAGCTCTTCCGGACAAAGACTAATGAGCCGACCATCAACGTGGAGAGCTTTACACTGCTCGCCAAATCGCTCCAGCCACTCCCGGAAAAGTGGCACGGGCTTAGCGATGTTGAAATAAGGTATCGGCAGCGCTACCTGGACCTAATCAGTAATCCTGAGGCCAGAACGACCTTCAAGGTGCGCAGCCAGGTTATCGCCGCTATCCGGCAATTCCTCAACCAGCGCGGATTTCTAGAGGTGGAAACGCCCATCCTTCAACCTTCCGCCGGTGGCGCTTCAGCCCAACCCTTCGTCACCCACCACCAGGCGCTCGACCAGGATTTCTACCTCCGCATTGCCACCGAGCTTCACCTCAAGCGGCTGATTGTCGGCGGCCTGGATAAGGTGTATGAGCTGGGTCGGGCTTTTCGCAATGAGGGTATCGACACCAAGCATAACCCGGAGTTCACCCTGCTGGAAAGCTACGAAGCCTACGCCGACTACAATGATGTCATGAATATGCTGGAGGAGATGGTATCTAAAATTAGCCAGCAGGTTTTGGGCACTGACCAACTCAAGTTTGGCGATAACATAATAAGCCTCAAGCCGCCGTGGCAGCGATTAGAACTGCACCAGGCAGTGCTAGAATATAGTGGCATCGACTTTGTGCAATATCCCGGCGCCGATTTGCTCAGGGC
>JAZDPB010000146.1:0-2650 GCA_043797985.1 Chloroflexota bacterium | reverse complement strand
CACCGGTGTACTGAAACCGGGCATATCATAGATGCAGAAGCCAACGTTGTAATGGCGCAGGAGCTTTAATACTTCGTTATCGAACCAGGAGTTGTATCGAAACTCAAAAACGTGGCTGGCATCCCTGGGGAGCAGTTTCAGGAAGCCCTCAAGCGTTTGGTCGTCGCGTTTCATGCTCTGTGGGAGTTGGTAGAGGAGTGGTCCTAGCTTTCCTCCGAGAAGCCTGGCACGAGCCAAAAAGTTAGCTAGCGGTTCTTCAGTGTCTCTGAGTCTTTTTATATGGGTGATAAATCGACTGACCTTGACCGAAAATACAAACTCAAGAGGGGAGGAATCCTTCCAGTTGTTGAAAGCTTTCTCGGAAGGGAGGCGATAGAAGCTACTATTAAGCTCTACGGTGGGAAATTGACTGGAGTAGAATTCAAGCCATTTCGATTTTGCTAGGTCCTTGGGGTAGAAATCCCCTCGCCAGTGGTCGTAGTGCCAGCCTGATGTCCCGATGTAGTATTTTGTGGCCATAGCTTACTCTACTATCTGAATAGCATAATTGTAGCAGGAGAGTGTACCCCGCACAATCGGCAAGGAGCAACTGAGAAACGAGACTATTATGTAACAAATCTGAGACGACTTGACAACAAAACGCATGCATGATATAAGTAGGCAGGTAAGCGGGGGTATCCAGCGATAGATGCTATGAATGCCAATTTCCGCAGGCTGAGATTGTTACAGGCTTTATCGCAGAGAGAACTGGCGGCACGCGCCAGGCTCAGTGTTACTACCGTCTGTCGAATTGAAAACGGTCAGTGCCAGCCCATACCCAAGACAGTGCGTAAGCTTGCTAAAGCGCTCGGTGTCACCCCAGCGGAATTACTAACTGAACAGCCCAGGTTGATGAAATGAAATGTAAGGTTCAGTTTATAGCTTGGTTGCCTTTGAGGTTGGGAGCATGTTTTTAGAAGAGCATTCGGGGCAAACAAGGCTATTTACCGCCGATGGAGTGCAACGAAACTTGACCTATCTCACCAGGGTAGACCCCTTTTCCGGGAATGTAGCTAAAATATCAGAGGAAAGAGCGCGCAGAAGCATAGGAATCTCAGTCGAGCTGCAAGTACAGCCCGTCAAGAATTGCGTTTTTTGCGCCTTTAAGGAAACCACTCCCAAGGAACGTATTGAGCACGCCTGTGGGGCGATATCAGTTCCCAACCGGTATCCCTGGGAAAAATATGACTGGATAACTATCTATCCCCCTTTTGACCATCACAAGATGCTCCTCTCCGACCTTTATTTCGATGACATGGAAAGGATGATAGAGTCCTCCTTCGACCTGGCGACCATATGCGCTCAAGACCCGGAGGTTATCTCCTTCATGGATTTTACTAACTGGGGTGTGTTTGCGGGGGCTTCGCAGCAGCATCCTCACTCGCAACGAAAAAGCATCACGAGGGTTCCCAGTCCCAGCGTGCGTAATGAAATGGAGTGTTGTTATCATCTTATGGAGCGATACGGCCAAAATCCATTTTCCGTTCTGGAGCAAGAAGAGCGGAGGGATGGCCGGAGGGTTATTCATGATAATGAAATCTTCATAACGGCTATGTTTGCCCCGACCTGCCCTGACGAAATACTCGTATTTCCTAAGGAGGATATTGCGCACATCATACAGACAACGGAGTATGACCGGAAGAGAATTATCCAACCTATTCTAGGCATCTTTCCGGCACTATTCTTCTACCGGGGCGTTACTGACCTTAATATAGCAGTGCACATGGCTCCTTTTGCTGATATGGAGCAGGCGCGAAAGTACTATCGCTGGCACATGCATATCTATCCACGGCGGGCGCGATTGCCCGTCGACCGGGCAGGCTCGGAGATTGGTTTCGGTACCGAAGTGATAGACGTTATGCCTGAGGTCACTGCGGGACTATTACGTCATTGGTATAATGATGGACCCCGGGAAGAACTGGTTGCCAAAAACGGTGACGGCTGTCCTGAACCAGGACTACTGGAAGAATTTCGCAAGTTTACACGAAACCACTGGTAACTTAACCCCCCAATTCAACCTGTAATCAGCCTTTTCATGTCACAAAATCAGCCATCGCATCTACGGTGCTAATTAATCCACGGGAATTTAAGGCACGTCAAAGTTACCCGAAACTTGCCTTGTTACCTTTGCATTAATATCAGGATGTCTTTTTCCAAAATATAGACTGGAGATTTGTGTCAAATAGTAATACAGAGTTTGAATTTGCACGTAGATATTAGTTTTTTCTTTACTGGAATTTGGTGAAGGGTTATAATGTTGGTGATGCCTAATATCAATCTAATCATCAGAAACGAAAGGGAAAAAGATTACAGAAATGTTGAGCAACTGATACGCGAAGCATTTTGGAATCTCTATGTCCCGGGATGCAATGAACATTTTGTTCTGCACAAACAAAAAGGGTGCTGACCACTCTGGTTCACATACATCACGTCCATTGAAGAACGCTACGGTTTGTTAGCAGGCAATTGCTGGGCACCACGAGCCATACGCCAGGGATAAAGGGCAAGAAGAGCTATGGCGAGGACAGCAGCTAAGATAGTGAGCGGCCCAACTTGCATGAAGGCAACGTAGCCCTTGATAACTGAGTACAAGCTAGCGACCACAAGCAGG
>JAZDPB010000153.1:0-10785 GCA_043797985.1 Chloroflexota bacterium | reverse complement strand
GCTAATATCATTATGCTGGGATTCCTGGCTGCCATTAGCGATATTGTGACCTATGAAGCGCTGCGGCAGTCTATCTTAAGCTCTATCCCAGCCGGAACAGAAAGTTTCAATATGAAAGCCTTCGAGTTAGGTTATAACTATCCGAAGGAATGATGCTTGAGATGAGCGAGTCGTGGTAGAATTGTCAAACGCAGTGATGCTAATGATTGGTAATATCACGAGTGTAGAGGGCTGCGCCTAAGGCCCCAACAATCTGTGGTTCAGGGGGCACTATTATCTTTAATCCCAGTCTATTTTCTAATTCCTTGATAATAGCGATATTCTTGGCTACGCCACCGGTCACTATCACGTCACTCTTGATTTCCACCTTGGCTGCGATTTCAAGTATTTTAGTAATTACTGACTTATGCAAGCCGGCAAGGATATACTCTTTGGGCACTCCACGGTGAATATGCGATATGACCTCCGACTCGGCGAAGACAGCACATATACTGCTTACCTCCTCACAGCCCCCCGCTTTCAGAGATAGCTCTCCCATAAGCTCCAGAGGAACCTCCAGCAGCCGCGACATCTCCTCAAGAAATAGCCCCGACCCGGCAGCACATCTATCGTTCCTGGCGAAAGCTTCTGCCCGGCCTGTGTTGCTTACTTTAATAGCCTGGCTGCTCTCGGCACCGAGGTTGATTACTGTCCTAGTTGATGGAAACAACCAGAAAGTACCCCTTGCTTGACAAACCACCTCGGTGCTCTGGTGATTGGCGAAGGGAACACTGCTTCTGCCGCATCCGGTGGCGACAACGGATTGAAGGTCGGAGAATTTGAATCCTGTTTTTTTGAGGGCTTCCTCCACCACCTCACGTGAAGTAGTTACTTCAATTCCCGAACTGACTACACAATGCGATAATATATTGCCATCCCGCAATATTACAACGCCGGTATTCCTGGCACCAACATCTATCCCAGCTACGAGCATCAACGGTTACCTTGACTTAGCCCTTAAGCATTTCAATAAATGTCTCAATATCGGCCCTCTGCTGCTCCTGCTCGCCTTCGGTCTCTACGCCTCTGAAAAACAGGACTGGTAACCCCTCGCTTGTAATCTTCTCTTTCATGAGCGGGTATTCATAGAGGTGAGGGTCGCAAGCCCGCATATTATGGATTATCACCCCCTTGACATCAGCCTCCTTCATCATATTGGTGACGAAAGCAAGCCGAGCATCGGGTAACATCTTACGCGGGCAGGCAATCTTATTCAGATAGCGGTCAGCCAGAGCATGGAGAGGGTCATCGCTCAAGTCAACCGAGCCAGAGAAGTAGCGGCTTCCCATAGGCATGTCATCAGCGACAACGTTGCCGCCACATTCCTCGATAAGCTGAAGGAAGTCGGTACTATCGAGAATGCTGGCTGATACGAAAAGTCGGACTCCTTGTTCTGGTGAGTCGTTACGATTTTCGATTTGTTGCAGCAGTTGTGCTAACTGCCGGTTGTGTTCTTCCTTCGGCATCAACATACTTGATATTACTATCTCCTGTGCCTCTGAACCCGAGATAAGGGGAGTAGGCTTTTTTCTTAGCTCGTATGCCTGGCTCAGGAGGGTCCTGTTTTCATTATAAACCGCTATGGAATGGCGTATTGCTTCGTTTGAAATCTGCTTTCCCGAAAAATCCTCCAGGGATTCTTTAAAGCGGAGCAGTTCCTCGGTAAAGAATTCAACTCCATTATTGCTCATCCGTTGGGGTACGTCTAAGAAGTGGATATAGGGAATCTTAAGCAGATGTTTGCTAAAGCCATACATTGTTTTAATCATGTTGCATACGTTGGGAATGACCAAGCCATCCAGGTAATCGTACCTTCCTTTTAAGGCTTGGTCAAAACAGCTTTTGCAGTAAGGACACAAATTGGTGGGGAAGTGTAAGTTTGCTTCAGTGGTCTCTTCATGCTCACCCATAATCCTGACCGGAAGCATACCAGCGGCATGGATAATTTCCTCGGGGACACAACAGCAGAACGTGCCCAATACCTTCCCCTCGTTTTGTTCCTTCCAGGTAGCAGCGGCTTGATGGCGCCCGAGACGGTATTTTTTAAACTCTTCTATCACTCTTCGTCCTCCTTTGAAAAGGGTCAAGGTCTGAATTAGGTCTTGGCCAGGAGTCTCTCGATGAAAGCCTCTAGCCTGGTCTTGACCTGACCCTCTGAGTAGGTGCGCTCATCAGCCATATCGCATTCTAGACCTAGGGTTGGTATTCCCTGTTGTTCAAGCGATTTTTGCAACTCCGTTTGCGAGACGTAGAGCATTCTGCACGAGGGGTTAAAGGAAAGGATTACGCCATCAATCTTATATTCCTTCACACAGTCGAGGAGGTCGTCAATGGAGCCAACAATGCTCGAAGGGTAAGTTCGAAAGCGGGTAGAGCTTAAAGCCATATCCTTTACCGGGTCTTCGTCCTGAGAAGCAGGCCTGCGCTCCCGGGTGCGGTAGAAGCTTTCAATAGCAACCACTCCTCCGAACTTTTCGACATAGTTAATCAGGCTCATGTCATACCAGAAGGGGATACCGCTCCACATTAGCCTGAACTTCTCCTCAGGGAGTACCCCGATGCCTTGAGATATCCGTTCCTCAATCTCAGCTCGGAGCTTCCGGTAGAAGTCATCGCATTCGTTGGTGCCGACCATATACATTGCCGGCCAAACCGCAGTAAACATGTCAGCCGAACCCATGGGACAAGGGATTGCCTTGCGCAGTTGGTTTATATCAAACAGGATATCACTGGTTCGGCGGGATAAAGTCAACCGGTCTCTTAACCTGTTTGGGTTGAACTTGTTGCCGGTTTGTTCCTCTAGAAAAGCAATAAGACTCCGGAGTTCACCCTCGGCGTAATTAGCATTGGCAGCAAGGTAGCTGGCACCGTCAGGCTGGTAAGGAGCATCGTGGATGTGAAGCGGCAGACCGAGCACGCGGCTCATCGCCGAAAACCAGCCTAATCGTGAGTCGCAGCTATAGCTATTAACCAGAAGAAAGTCAGGCTTAGCCAATCCCCCATAAGGAGCCTCCGGTACCTGGTCGCGGGCAAGAACGTAGCCCATGAGCATTCTGGCATAGCCGCATACATCCTGTGAAAAGCCCATCTTTTCTCCGGCGGCACAATATGCCGATGCCAGTCTTTTGGCAGCGAGTACTGTAGCATAGTTTTCAAGGAACACCGAGGTTATATCCATAGCATCTAGGATTTCCGTCGGGATATTGTTGCTGCACCAGGCAACTTTTTTGCCTTTTTTCGAATCATCGAGTGTTCGCGCGTAATAATTCTTCCTTAATGTAGGCACTTCTGCTGTTGTCCTTAACGATTTTCTAGCGCTGGTTGAAGTTACCATTTTCATAGCTCCTTCATTTACTAATTCGATAACCTGTCTCGGGCGAATAAGGCTGCTCCCACTGCTCCTACAATCTGCGGCTCCTCCGGTAATAGAGCATGTAATCCGAGCCTCTCTTCTAAAGTCCGCACCACCCCGACATTTTTACCGATGCCACCCGTGATGGCAAAATCAAGTTGTATCCCTACTTTTCTTAGCAGGGTGTAAACTCTGGTCACTATTGCGGCATGTAATCCAGCCAGGATGTCTGCCTTGTCCTTGCCCTGGCGTAGCAGCGAGATGACTTCGGATTTGCCGAAAACGGTACAGGTGCTATTGATTTTAACCAGGTTTTTTGCTTGTAATGACAGTGGACCGATGTCTGTCAGGGGTAGCCCCATTACCTGCGCCATTACCTCTAAGAACCTCCCCGTTCCGGCGGCGCATTTGTCGTTCATGACGAAATTGACGAGCTTTCCTTGGGCATCACAGCTAATTGCTTTACAATCTTGCCCTCCCATATCGAGCACAGTTTTCACCGAAGGGAAAAACCAGTTTGCTCCCCGCGCATGACAGGAAATCTCAGTCACCGTTTCATTGGCGAAGGGGGCGATAACGCGACCGTACCCCGTGGCTATGATGAAGCCAATATCCTCGAGAGAAAGACGCCCCGTCTTTCTCAATGCTTCATCCATTACCCGTCGTGCCGAACCAGCACTTTCGGCACCGGTAGGAATAATGCAGTATGACAGGATTCGGTTATCTTCCAGAATAGCAGCCTTGGAGGTCGATGAACCGATATCTATTCCAGCCGTTATCACCCCGTCCGCCTCTTTTTAGTTTTTAGTAATGTGAAAGCCTTACTTCTTCTTAGTCGCTTTACTCTTGCTGGGTGCAACCGCCTTTAACTTTTGGGCGGTCTCGGAGGTTCGGTAGGTGATACCGAAAGTCCTATCTCTCCACTCAAGAGCGGCTTTCAGTCCTTTTTCCAGGGCAATCTTCCGGAACGCGTCACCTTCACGGACTTGCTTTGGCCTGCGGCCAGCTAGTGCCAGGAAATCGGCACTGGTTAGACAGCCGGTCCTGAAGCCCATTATCTCGAACTGCCTGTTGATGCTCCTTTTCGTCAGCATAATAAGGTCAGTATCGGTGAGCGCTATCTGTCGAGCAAGTTTCTCTGTTTCCTCTTCGAGTTGTTCCGGTGAAAATACGGCGGATGCCCAACCGCACCGGTAAGCCTCAGTCCCATCCATAGGCTGGTTGGTGAACATGTAATACTTGGCTTTGGTTATCCCGCATACCCAGGGCATGTACTGGATGTTACCCGGGGACCAGTTTCTACCTACGGGCCAACCTATCTGGGCATTGTCAGCGACTACCCTCAGGTCACAGAATGCAGCCAGCTCGGTGCCACCAGCCAGGCAATAGCCGTGTACTTGCGCAATCACGGGCTTTTGCAGGTCCCAAAGGGTAAAGTAAGTTCTCATATGTTCGTGGTCATAGGATTGCCATATCGAGTCCCTATCGGGGTGAATATAGACGCCACTGGCTGGCTGATTACGAGCGGGCTGCCCCGGTTGGATTGGAGTTATATCGTAGCCGGCGCAGAAGCTTGGCCCTGCCCCCTTGATAATGATAACTTTTATCTCCTCGTCAAGCTCCATCTGCTTAGCCGCACAAGCGACTTGTACCATTCTTTCGTAACCGATAGGATTCCTTTTCTCCGGCGAATTGAGTATAATCCTGCCCACCGGGGCATCTTTCTCATATTTAACCAGGTCGTAGGTTGGTTTATCATACTCTTCATCTCGGAAGGGTGGTGACCACTTTACTAATTTAGGTGACACTACAGTATTTCCTCCTTTTTTAAAGCTTTCTTTAGCAGTCGGGCCATTTCTCGGCACTACATCTTCATAGCCTCCTTTTAGGGCTTGCAGAACCTTAAAAAGGTAGACTGGCTCCAAGCCTTATTTCTAAATAGCCTTAAAGTGATACCGGTTGGTATTCGCCAAATACTTCCCGGAGAACATCGCACATTTCCTGTATGCTGACGTAAGCCTTAGCGCATTCGACGAAGTAGGGGATGAGATTCTCGTCTTCTTTCCTGGCTTTCTCTTTCAAATCCCTTAATAGCTGTGCCACCTTACGGTTGTCCCGGCTTTTCTTAAGCGCGGTCAGGTCTTTGATTTGCTTTTCTTCTGCCCGTTCTCTTCTATTCGGGTCATAGGGGTGGGGTACCAGACGGGTAGTCTCGACTTCAAGCTCGTCCTCGCCGAGGAAGCAGTTAATTCCCACTAATAACTCTTCACCGGTCTCTATTCTTTTCTGGCGCTCATGAGTGCTTCTGGCTATTTCGCGATACATATATCCGTTCTCTACCGCAGCTACGGCTCCACCCATGGCATCAATCTTAGCTATTTCCTTCCAGGCGACATCTTCAATCTCGTCAGTTAGGCTTTCCACATAGTAAGAACCGGCCAGAGGGTCGTTAACTTCAGTTAGTTTCGCTTCGTGCGCTATAATTCTGTGTGCATCAGTCGATAACTGAGTTGCTTCAAGGCTCCAGCCCAGTCCCAATGGCTCGTCATAGGGAGGAAAAGTGCCACCACCACCACCGCTAAGGGCTGAAGCGACACCACCGATTACTGTGCGAGCCAGGTTATTAAGAGGGCGTTGAACAGTGCAGTTTTCCGGCCCGATACTGGCACTGGCACGGCGTAAAAGCATGCTTCGCGGGTTCTTAGCTCCGAACCTCTCTTTTACTATCTTGGCGTATATTCTTCGCGCTGCTCTGTGGAAGGCTATCTCCTTGAAGAACTCCATGCTACCACCGAAGCCGTTAAAGGTAAATCTTGGAGCGACGACATCGATATCCAGACCGGCATTGACTGCCTCCTGTAAATACGCGCACATGATAGCCATGCTAAAAGCCAGGTCCTGTTCTCGCGAAGCCCCGGCTCCCCGGATGTGGTAGCCGCCAGCGCTGGTTAGATTTATATTCGGGCAATTCTTGGTGAGAAAGACAACACTATCGCGGAACATTCTCATTGATGGCTTCGGTGGGAAGATATATGTGCCGCGAGCAATGAATTCCTTTAAGATGTCATTCTGTGGAGTCGACCGCAGTTTGTCCCAGGCGATGCCCCTCTTTTCCGCCAGGGCTAGATACATGGCGATGATGATATTAGCCGGGGCATTAATGGTGAAGTTCGATGCAATTCTGTCCAGCTCCAGTGCTCCCACGAAGGGTTCATAGACTGTCTCGAAATCCTTGAAAGTAGAGATAGCAACACCTGTCTTGCCCACGTCGCCACGGACGAGGGGGTTATCGGAATCGTAGCCACACTGGGTCGGCAGGTCGAAGGCGAGGTTTGGTCCTCCTCTGCCTCCCCGTTTTTGCAGGTCCTTGTAGTAGTCTCTGGTATCTTCGGCGGTACCGTAGCCTGAGTAGCCACTCGCCCTCACGAATGCGGACTGTGCAACGCCTGTCCTGGGGGCTTGCTCCGGAGGCTCGGTAGCATAAGTTCCTGCGGTATAAGGGTATTGTCCGGGGAAGCCAACTTTAGTCAGAAAATCGAACCCCTCAGCATCGGCAGGGGTATAGAATTTGGTGGGAGACTCCTTGAGTGCGAGTGTCTTCAGGGTCGGCTTCAAGACCTTTTCTTCCCATTCCTGTCTCTTATTCTTTATCTTTTCAATGCCTTCACTCATCTTTACCTCCTTAATTACTTATTAAAGTGATACCGGTTGGTATTCACCAAATACCTCTCTGAGAACATCGCACATCTCCTGTAAACTGACATAAGCCTTAACGCACTCGATAAAAGACGGGATGAGATTCTCGTCTTCTTTCCGGGCTTTTTCTTTCAATTCCTTTAGTAGTTGAGCCACTATATGGTTGTCCCGGCTTTTCTTAAGCTTGGTGAGAGCTTTGATTTGCGTTTCCTCAGCCTGTTCCCTTTTAGCCGGGTCGTAAGGAAATGGCACTAGGCGAGCGGTTTCAACTTCAAGCTCGTCTTCGCCGAGGAAGCAATTGACTCCTACTACCTTTTCCTCACCAGTCTCCACCTTTTTTTGGTGTTCATGAGCGCTCCTGGCTATTTCACGATACATATATCCATTTTCTACCGCAGCTACGGCTCCACCCATGGCATCAATCTTAGCCATTTCCTTCAGGGCGGCTTCTTCAATCTCATCGGTCAGACTTTCCACATAATAAGACCCAGCTAGGGGGTCGGTAACATCGCATAGCCTAGCTTCGTGCCGTAAAATTCTGGTGGCATCGGTCTGCAGTTGAATTCCTTCTAGACTCCACCCTAATCTCAGAGGTTCATCGTAAGGGGTTCCGGCGCGAGTGCTTCCGCTAGTAAGAGCTGACATAATACCACCGATTACGCCACGAGCGACGTTATTGAGGGGACGCTGAGCAGTGTAGGTATGGTCTCCGATACTGGCACTGGTGCGGCGCAGGAGCCAGCTTCGCGAGTTCTTAGCGCCGAACTTCTCTCTCATTATCTTAGCCCACATCCGTCGGGCTGCCCTGTGGAGAGCTATCTCCCCGAAGAAGTCCATACTGCCACCGATGGCAAGAAAGGTAAACCTCGGGAAGAAGGAATCGACATCCAGCCCAGCCTTGACCCCCTCCTGGACATAAGCAATCATAATTGCCATGTTAAAAGCCAGGTCCTGCAATCCCGTAGCTCCGGCTCCTCTGATGTGAGGACCGCCGACACTGGTTATATTAACATGGGGACAATGCTTGTTGAGAAAGACCAGACTATCACGGAACATTCTCATTGATGGCGTAGGTGGGAAGATATAGGTGCCACGAGCAATGAATTCCTTTAGGATATTGTTCTGTGGGGTTGACCTCAGCTTCTCCCAGGCTATGCCCCTCTTTTCCGCCAGGGCGAGGTACATGGCGATGATGATATTTGCCGGGGCATTAATGGTGAAGTTTGAGGCAATCCTGTCCAGTTCCAGTTCTCCCACGAAAGGTTCGTAGATTATCTCGAAGTCCTTGAAGGTGTCTACGGCTACGCCAGTCTTGCCGACATCGCCACGGACGAGAGGATTATCCGAGTCGTAACCGCACTGTGTTGGCAGGTCGAAGGCGAGGTTCGGTCCTCCCCTGCCTCCTCGTTTTTGTAAGTCCTTGTAGTAGTCTCTGGTATCTTCGGCAGTGCCGTAGCCTGAGTAGCCGCCTGCCCTTACGAATGCAGACTGTGCAACGCCTGTCCTTGGGGCTGGTTCTGGGGGTTCGGTAGCAAAGATGCCAGCGGTGAAGGGATATTGGCCGGGGAAGCCTATCTTGGTCAGGAAATCGAGCCCCTTAGCGTCGGCAGGGGTATAGAATCTGGTGGGAGGTTCATTGAGCCCCAGCGTCTTCAGGGTCGGCTTTAAGACTTTTTCTTCCCATTCCTGCCTTTTTTGTTTTATTTTCTCAATGTCTTCACCCATCGCTTGACCTCCTCACCAGAGTGATACTAGTTATATATCACTTTCGATAATACAATGCAAAAGCTCCCACGGCACTCTCCCCTTTGCCTCCGACATCAAGATAGGCCTACACTTATCGTCAGGTCAGATTTTGCCCTTATTATATACTCTTTTATAAGTTCACTCAATCATGTAGGTCGTTTTTGATGATAAGAACATGGCTATGTTATTATAGTTATAAGTAGTATAAGGAGGATATGACTATGGAACTGGCTGACCTGGCAAAACTCATTAAAAATCGGCGTTCTATTCGTGTTTGGCAAGATAAGAAAGTGCCTGAAGAGCTACTTCTACAAGCCATTGAGTTGGCTACCTGGGCACCTAATGGAGGCAATCAGCAAAATTGGCGATTTTACGTTATTCTAAACCGGGGTGTTATCAAAACTATAGCTGATGCGGTGCAGGCTACCGATGACAAAGTTGCATCTTGGCCAGAGACGGCAAAGTCTGGTATGGCCAGGTCGCAGAGGAGGGCAGGTTTCTTTCAAGATGCCCCGGCGGCTATTGTAGTAGCTGCTGCCCAATACCAGTCGGCCGTCGACCAGGTATTAGCTGCTCGGGAAAAGATTGACTCCCAGGCAGCCCGGATACGTCAGTGGCGTAACATAGCTAACAGCCGTATCCAGTCCGTAGCTTCGGCAACAGCTTATTTGCTGTTGGTCTTGTATCAGATGGGTCTGGGAGCCGTATGGATGACCGGCCCGATGCAGGCTAAAGGGGAGATAGAAAAAATCCTGAAGGTCCCTTCTGACATGGATGCTATTGCTTTTATCCCGGTTGGCTATCCGGCTGAAATTCCGATTCCCAGGGAGCGCAAGCCGGTCAAAGAAGTGTGTGAAATTATCAGGTAGGTAGCTATATCTTACGCGACATCTGAAAACTATTGCGGTGACATCCTCTTATGGGGTGATGACGGCTGAAGTTTTATTTAGCGTATGATGAGTGGGAGAGCGTCCTGTTAACTCCAGAACTCTTGGTCGATGATAATATTGGTACTATTCGGTTTTGGTGGTGTTGTCATTCTGGCGAAAGCCAGAATCCAGGTCTACCTCTTCTCGCCACTGGATTCCAGCCTGCGCTGGAATGACATCTTTGAAAAAGTTGCTTAGTTTCTAGTGATAACATTGGAATCAACCAAATGCAAAAAGAACCATAGTATTTCACACTTGCATTAGTGTTTACCATACGCTATTATATTGAATCGCTGGAAAAAATAGTCGCTTGCCCCTGTAGCTCAGGTGGATAGAGCGCCAGCCTCCGGAGCTGGACGCGAGCGTTCGAGTCGCTCCAGGGGCGTTTTTCATAAAAAGTTGCCAAAACAGAAAAATCTTTAGCAGCAATGGAGGCTAAGTTGATAGATAAAACAGGACTTGTTGAGATTAGGTGGCATGGCCGTGGTGGCCAAGGCGCAGTTACCTCGGCTGAAATATTGGCCAGAGCCGCGATAGACGAGGGCAAGTTTGCTCAAGCTTTTCCCAGTTTCGGCCCGGAAAGAAGAGGAGCACCGGTCCTGGCTTTTGACCGGGTAAGTGAAAAAGAACCTATTAAAATAAGAGCCGAGATTACGGAGCCAGATGTAATAGTAGTTCTTGACCCGGGGCTATTGACTGTTGTGAATGTTACCTCGGGGCTAAAGAAACAGGGAACAGTAATTATTAACACTAAAAAATCAATTCCAGACATTGAATCTAGTCTTGGTAACAAGTGGCGGCTGGCGGTAGTCGATGCTACCAAGATTGCCCGGGAAGTCCTGGGGGTTCCGATTGTTAATACTACTATGCTGGGAGCCATAATAAAAGCAACTGGCGTGGTTAAATTGGAGTCCTTGTTCGAACCGATAAAGGAACGGTTCGGGCGTCTGGGTGAAAGAAATATCGAAGCGATGAAGAAGGCATTTAACGATACTATAATTAGGGAGTAATTAGTTGGCTAAG
>JAZDPB010000119.1:0-3467 GCA_043797985.1 Chloroflexota bacterium | reverse complement strand
CGTTGCCTGGGAGAATGATGACCGTGTCAGGGCAGGCAAAGGGCCTTACACTGAATTGGAATATGCGGAGCGAGTTGACTGGCACTTCCGCCGCATCCCTTATAAGCTGGTCAAGGCCCGCTACCATAGCTTCCAGAGGTACTTTCACTGGCTGAAACAATTGGGATGGGTAGAGGCGACCGGACGTGAAGAAAAATCCAGCGTACAAGAGGTCATGCCCAATTATCCCCAGGCGCCGCCAAGAAGATATTACCGCCTGACGAAAAAGGGAAAGGAAGCGCCAGACTACCAGTGGTCAAATCCCCAACTGACGCTTTATCCGGAGCGAGGGCTGGAGTACTTCCGTGAAAAGAGAAGGGAGAGAAAATACGTAAGGAAGGCGCCAACCAAGCGCCGAGTGAGGCAAAGTTAGAGTTACGTATGGCAAAGTGTCAGCGGTTTATCAAGGACCCGAATTCCTCCCCTTTGACCGAAGATGGCTGCCGTTACGTCTCTCGGCTTTTTGACGGCTCCTCGGCAAGGTAACGAAATAGCGATTTGTGTGCTGACTGTGACCCTGAATATGCTACAATGACACAAAAGCTCGAACCAGAGAATAAGAATGATGGGAAATGAAGTCAAAAGCCAAGAGGAACAAGCCAAGCAACTACTTAGCCAGCTCAATGCCTATGCTAGGGAGCACAACGTATCTAATCTACAGCTTGCCGAGGAACTTGGTGCTCCTCATGCCACACTCAGGAGATGGTGGTTCTTTTCACACGGAAAAGGGGCTCGTAAGCCCTCAGAACCACACCTGAACGCAATTAAAGAATTTCTGGAGGCTAAGAGTGAACCTGAAGTCCATGTCCAGGTCGATGTGCCCTCGAACAAAAGACTGGATAGAAACCAAAGGGAAATTACGTTTACCTGCAAATTTTGTGGCAAGGCAAAGCCCATTGAAGAGATGAGGGTTATGACGAGGTTCTTCCCGCCTTTGCCCGCTTGTAGGGACTGTTTTGTTTCAAATTGATGGACTGACATGAGTACTGTGGGCAAAACAACTTGTCGAAGAGCGATAGACTAGCGATGCACGGCACCACCCCTTTTAGGGGACGTAGTATTTAGACCTGTGGTGTTATGCCAGTTGACTATGGAAGGAGGTTATGAGGATGCTGGGTGAAATTCTACTTAAGATAGTATCGGCGCTGACGCCTGATGACATAAGGCAAATGAAAGCTGGTGGGTCGGCTGAGTGCCTTAAATGGGTTGAAGATATAGAAGATATATTGCATTTACTAGACCAAATGACTGTGTCGTGGCACGATGGTAAATATGGGGTGATGTCTCTGCCTGATGTTCAACTTTGGGCTGATGTCCGGGAGAAACTAAAGAAGCTGCGGGCTGCGCTGAACGAGGGATAGCTATGACAGAAAAAAGAGAGCAAGTATCAGCGCGGATAAAAAGAAGCGGTAGGCACGTAAAGCTGGATCAGAATGCCGACAAAGGCGGCTAAAGTATATCTTTGAATTCAGTCGGCATTACGCTAAGACATAGGAGGAATTGCACAAGTGTCCAAAATGTAATATCGTGATGTCTAGAACCACTGATGTTTCGATTTGGCGCTGTGGGATACTCCAGTACATGTTCAAAAGCTCATCTTTGTCAGGCATGAGCCTAAACCCATGCTTTTGATAGAAGCCGATCGCCCACGTAGCATCCGCCCAGGTGCCGACGAGCAGTTCGCTTGTCTTCGTCATCAGCTTTAAGTGTTCTAGGAGGCTGGAGCCAACGCCCTTTCTCTGGTAGCTAGGTAAGACATAAGCGTGCCTGATAAGGGTCACGTCTTTAACTGGTTGGAAAGCCATCACCCCCACCAACTCCCCTTCCTCCTCCCAGCCAAAGAAAGTCATGCTCTCCATCTCATGATGGAGTTCCTCTTTGGTCATGTACGGCTCATGGTAGCAGTCGGCTGGTATGGCACCCTTGTAGGCTCCAGCGGCTTTGTTTATGATATCGAATGTAGTGTCTGCGTTTCCGAAATTAAGTTCTCTGATCATCTTATTAAAAATGATATCGGGGCCGAATATTAATAAGATGATAATATCACCACCGGAAGGAAGTCAAACGGGGATGCCAGGAGGTCACTTAAGCTTGTCTTGTTGCTTGCGGAGAATAGAGAGGGGGCGGACATCCCAGATATAGGGATATCCAGCCCCCGTATAGGTTCCGTTAGACAGTGTCCGATAAATCTAAATCTTGCCGATTCTAAATACTTTCGTGCCACAGGTCGGGCATACACCCTGGGTTGCCGGCCTGCCGTTCTTCATGGTGATGCTTTTAGCATTCTTTATTTCCCTCTTGGTCTTGCACTTCACGCAATAAGCCTGCATGTCTTGTCCCCCTTACGTATTTGTATTGAGACTAAACCATTTGACACACCTAAGTCAAGCGGAATCGTACCCTGTTGAAAACAAAAAGAGAGGGCTGGGGAAAATCCCCAGCCCTCTCTGCTTTTCTGCCGCTACTGACTTTTACGCCAGCGCCATCATCTTGAGATACTTGCTGATTGTGGTATGGCTTCTACCGAGTGCTCTGGCTATCTTGCACTTGGATAACCCCTGCTCCCAGAGATGCCTTATCCGCTCGGCCTCTCCATTGCTGACGTGGTAGTTGTAATCCTGCAAGAGTTTGGCTCTCTGTCTTGACAGGTAACACTTATCTGCCGTATTGAGTCTTTCGCCGTTGACAAGCAGTTCCCCTATCCGTTTGAGCCTATCAGTCAGGGTATTGAAAATGGCTCTGGTATCCAATTCGGTATCGGTGTCAGAGCTATGGGAGATATACTCCCAGCTATGAGATACCATCTCCCCGTACTTACTATCGAAGATACGGGCAGACCTTCTCCGCTCCCTGTATTTCCGTTTCCAGTAGTCGGCAATCATACATCTGCCGACAAACCAGAGTGAGGCGGGAGTTATCGCGCCATTGCGCTTATCGGAGACAGCCTTAATCTTCAGGATGATGTCCATCTCGACATCGTCCCTATCTTCAGGCAAAACGTGGCGTCTCAGGGTATAGGCAATCCTGGCAAAGGCTTTATACCCGTCAAGCTGTTCCTGGCGGTCATAAAGCCACGAATGTGACATAGCTACCCCCTTCCCAGGCACAAAAAAACGCACAAAAAGGGGCTGTTACACCCCTTCGTGTGCGTCTGTTTTCTGAGTTCAAGCGTTCAGTTCAGGATTTTAAGCTACGGCGACTGGTTCTTTCGCCTTGCTTCGCTTCCGCTTCGGCTTGTCGGCTTTGGTGATTGCCTCGGCTTCAGCTACCGCTTCGGCTTTCTCGGCTTCCTCACCCTCAACCTCGGCTGGCTCTACCTCGGTTGGCTCGGCTTCTGGCTCGGCGGTCTGTGCCTCACCCTTTGGCTTCTGGCTTTCGCTGGTGAGCATTGGCATTACCACCAGCTCATAGTCGGGAGAGGTAAAGAG
>JAZDPB010000117.1:0-13503 GCA_043797985.1 Chloroflexota bacterium | reverse complement strand
ATTTTGATACCGTTTATCTCATCGTCCTTTTTCCCAATGCTTGCCTTCCAGTCTTCGATATTCATCACATCGGTTGTATATACCGAGACCGAATGTCCTTTCGCAATTAGCTTCTTCCCCAGGTCGAACATGACCTGAGGAGGCCCACCGAAACTCGAAGCTGGTGGGTAATAAGAGACAACCTGCAAGATTCGTAGTTTCATAGTCTATATCTTTTTCTTGTTATCTATTATAGGGATTGTTCACCAACCCCTCTCTTACCTACGCTCCCCCTTCTCTTGACAAGGGAAGGGGGTTAGGCCTGCCCGCCGCACAAGGTTTTGGCAGGCGGGGGGATAGGTTGCTAGACGACCTCTATAAATATTATAGAGAGCAAATCCTGAGAAAGGAATAGACAGCGACAACAAGGAAGTAGTTGAGGTACTGTAGTGGAATAAGGAAGCCTCGCCTTTCGGAGGTAGCATACTTTTTAGCTATATCCAGTGCCTCTCTAGCAGCCTCCGAGAATCTGGTCGAGCTTTTAGAAACCGGATGTAAACGGAAATTTGCCAGGTAGTCATCCATAAATCCTGGCTCATACCGTGCACCTATTCTCAGCCAGTAGTCGTACTCCATGGCTAACTGTGCCTTGACATCTAGTAGACCTATTTCTTCAATTAATTCTCGGCGCCAGAAGACGGCTGGCTGAGCCAGAAAGTCCATAACCAGAAGCTTGGTATAGCTATATCTCCTTTGCCAGAGGCTCTTATACCAGGTTATTAACTTGCGTATTTCTGTGTCCTTCTCATCCACAATACGGCATTTCCCATAGACCCACTTGCGACCGGGATTGCTGGCAAAGAAATCTGACACTTTGCGAAAAGTGTCCTTTTCATAAAAATCATCAGCGCAAATATAGGTGACAATATCTCCTTCAGCCATATTGAGCCCTTTATTAATGGCATCTGACTGTCCTTCATCCTTTTCGGAGAGCCATTTTATCCTGCCTTCGTATTTTCTTAGTATGTCCAGTGTGCCATCGTTTGAACCCCCGTCGATGACGATACATTGAAAGTCGGGATAACCCTGGTCGAGTATACTACGGATAGTTTGCTCAATGAATCTGACGGAATTGTAACAGGGTATCACGATGGAAATCTTGGTCGTCATCTTATGTTCCTCAGGAGCATTAATAAACCCTTGACGTTGACTTTGAAATCTCCCCAGTTAGTTTGCCGGAGACGCTGGCATAGGTAGGATGGCCGTAAATAAAATTCTTTGTAGGCTTTTTTCACTGCCAGTTGGAGATCGGCTCTTTTCAGGGTCTCGCTTTCAAACGCCGGTGCCATCCTCTCGCCGGCTCCTTCGTAAACAAAACTTTCCCACTCCGGCGGTTTGTTATTGTTTTTCAGATACAACTGATATAGCTCAGTCCCGGGGAAGGGAATGGTAATCGCAAACTGGGCGAAATCGAGCTTTAGCTTCTTAGCCAGGCTGACGGTGTCATTAATGGTCTCTGGTGTCTCGCCCGGCGAGCCGAGCATGAAATAGCCAATAGTCTGAAGGCCAGCTTCTCTAGTTATGCGAACTGCTTCCTCAACCCGTTCCAGAGCAATGCCCTTATTCAGGATATTCAGTATCTCCTGGCAGGCGGACTCGACCCCATAAGCAACTGAATAGCAGCCTGCTTTCTTCATGAGAGAAAGTAGTTCTTTATCTACCAGGTCAACTCTGGTTTCACAGGTCCAGCAGATTTTCAGCCCTCTTTTTAAAATAAGCTCGGCTATGGCATAAACCCTATCTCGATTCAAGGTGAAGACATCGTCATAAATGGCAAGCTCTCTCACACCGAATTTTTCTTTCAAATATGCTATCTCCGCAACAACCCTTTCCGGATTTTGTGCCCGGAATTTTTGGCCAAAGACCGGTTTTGAACAGTAGCCACACCTGTATGGACATCCTCGGCTGGTTATGATAGCGGCAAAAGGAAGTTCTCTCCCGTGTGGTGGGTGGGGTTTGTATTTTGACAGGGGGAGCAGGTGATAAGCGAGGAAAGGTAAGGAGTCTAAATCAACGTTCCCTGAAGACACTGGATTATTAATGACACGACCGTTTTCTCGATAGCTGATACCGCCTATGTTACCCCAAGCCCTTTTGTCTTCCAGAACATGCAGTAATTCAATGATTACGGTCTCACCTTCGCCGCGGACGAGCACGTCTATCTGGGGAGCACTATTTAAAGTCTCCTCTGGTAGCAGTGTAGCGTGACTTCCCCCAAAAATTATCGACACATTGGGATTGATATTCTTTATTTCACCGGCAATAGCGAGTGCCGCGTTTATAGTAGGGGTCATTGCGGTAAGCCCGATTACATCGGAATTGACAGCCTGTGACGCAACATCTCTAGGCGCCAGTGCCAGGGCATTAGCATCTATTATGCTAACTGGATATCCCGCCTTTTCCAGCACGGCAGCGAGTTGAGCCAGTCCCATAGGCGGCTGCGAGTATTTTGTAAATTGCGGCGGATTTATTAGAGTTATTTTTTTAATTGCCATCTTGAATCAACTAGGCTCATCATTTTTGTTGAGTGATGTTTTGACTTGAGGTGCTGCCCCATCTGCTACCACAACCTGGGGTATATCTTGCCAAGGTTGGCGACAACTGTTTACATTCGGAGGCTTATTCGGTGTATTTAAAGATTTTTACTGCTGGTACTGTCGCATTCTCTGACAATTGAACTAATTCATCGGAGTTATGGACTACCGTATAGTGTTCCAGTGCTTCTAGTGGTACCGGGCTTTTCGATGGGTCGATGCCGACTATTCTATAGTTGCCTTCCGTCTGGCTCTGGAGATAAGCTTCTGCCTTTTCATAGGTATCGAATTGTTGTGTTCTATTGTCGGTGATTATTTCGTTGTAGCGTATACCTTCCTTACTTTGCTTTTCTTCATAGCAAATCACCACCGGATTTTCGGGAGTTACCGCTTTGCCGTCAAAATAATAGAGTCTGGTTGATATTGAACGGTAGTATTCAGGATAAAAAAGTTGTACCTGTACTAGCTGGTCTTCCTGGGGCACGTAGTAAGTATCAAAGTATTCGGTCTGTGCTTTTCCAGCATACATGGCTACTGCCCAGAACTTGCCGAGGGATGTCTCGAAATCAATAATGACGTATGATGAGCCCAGTTCCTGTCTTATTTTATTGGCTGATTCTTCATCTTTCGCGGTGAGGAAGGCAGCGACACTGGTCTGGGCCCTGGGGTCTTGACCGGGGTTAGCATTCGGTATGCGGTGAGCCATCCGGGTAATCCAGTAGCCATAGTCCCACCAGGCAAGTACTCCATAGGCAGTGTTAGGATATGGATAGCTTCCCTCTTGTTGTTTATAGAAATTCGGGTCACTGGTGGGATTCGGAATACTCTGTAACGCTGATAATGATTTATACTTACGGCTTGTCTCCAGCTTATAATAGTAGTCTGGATTGCCGAAGGGTTCGGGGCTGTTTTCCCTCAGCCAGTCGAGTGAACTACACCAGGCGTCACTGGGAGCGAAACGGGCCTCGCTGGCAATAGCTGTTGACGGTTGAATGTTGGGGAAGAAAGTAGTAAAGAAGACGATAAGCATAGCCAGTACCATACTTACCGGGCTGAAGGTGAGGCGAAAGCCACCGATTGCCCACCCTGCTTTCCCCTTTCCTTTTCTTGCCATAACATATTCGGAGCGGTCGTAGGCAGCACGTCTATGCGTGTTGGAGAGTGTTTGGTAGGCTTCGTTTATTTCTTTAAACTTTACATCGGTTCTATCACCGCTATCGGGTTGATACTTAGATGCAAGGTCGCGAAAGGCTTTCCTTACCTCCTGGTTGGTTGCATTTCTGCTGATGCCCAGAATTTCATAGTAATTCTTTTTTGGTGTATCAATAAACTTGGTCTCTTGTTCTTTGAAACCAATAAATCCAAGGATTTGGCTCCGGACGTAGCTAGTGTTCCTACCCGCAAAATACTCGGTGATAAAACGGATGAAATAGTACATGATGACCGATAGGTAGCCGGTAAATAAGGCGACGTTTACGGCAAGGTAGTAAGCGAAGCGGCGCTGTCCTAGAGTAGCTGCAAGCATTACCAGGCTCCACACTGCTATGAAGCCTTTTTCGGCATTCCCTTGCTTAATGACAAAGTGTATTAGTACGGCAAGCGTGATGATACTGAGGAAAAAACTGGATGAGATAAAGGCAAGAATGTTGCTGCTTAAATTGGCAGCACTCGCGTTGTAGGGTATTAGACCGGGAAAATTGCCACAGGCATAAACGAATGATAATGGGCTGCCAAAGCCGTTGGGGAAGAGAAGGGGCTGCATTTCGATGGTGGTAAGCTGGGTACCTGCTGGAGCGAAAACGATGGAAAGCAGGTTCAACGCCCTCTGAAGCAGTGACGGGTTAATGAAATAGAGGATGGCGAGTCCAGCCAAGCTAACTCCAATTACAGTCAATGGGTAAAAGATAAGCCTTATATTCTTAGTCACCATAAACAAATAAACGGCGCTCAATACGGGCAGCGCAACTAAAGCCGTAATCAGAAAAGCAAGGGGACCTCCTTTCAGTAGTAATACGGCTAGGACAATAAAAAGGAGGATGACTCCAGTGATAAGCAGATTGTCAAACGATTTACTCTTTAAGTTGTCAATCGTCTCTATCTTCTTATTTACCATCACTCGGGAAATGACGCTCAGTACCATCGGGATAGCTAGAGCGGCGAGTATAGAAATTAGGTAAAGTCTATCGGAAGAAGCCGGGAGAAATACTATTGTGGCGAATAAGAAGAGGATTGTTCCAATCACGCCTAGGTAAGCGGTGGATTTGCCTTTCAGGTGGTCGATAATGAACTGAATTACCAGGTAGATGGAGATTATAAAGACAAGGAGTAATCCTCCTATCCAGGTGAGTAGGTAGACTCCCAGAAAAGTACCAGCAAGCACGCTATAAATAATAGGTCTGGTAATGATTGCCCAATCCCGGTGTTTCAGGTGGCTAAAGGTCAATTGTTTTTGGTTCGCCGATTTCAGAGCCAGGATGAGGAACAATACGACTGTGGTAGCGAATAATACTTCATCGACGTGCTGGTCGGTGTTGCCTAGTATTGACCGACTTATAAATTCGCCAGGCAGTATGGCGATTAGACCAGCGGCAAGTATGCCAACCCGGCGACCTCCAAGCACTTTACCAATGAAATAGACGGGAATAACGACCAGGGCACCCAGGACAGCTGGGAAATAGACACTAATCACATCAATTGTGTGCTGGGTTGGCGAGCCGAAGCTAACCAGCCAGATAATACCGGCAAGGAACCTAACAAAGAAATTGGTGGTGCCTACCGCTTCGCCGCCGGGGTAAATTCGGTATGGGTCAAAGGTTGTCAAATAAGGGAAGTTGTGAGCAAGATTATCAACCAGACGCATATAGTCATAAGCGTCATTCCCGGTGAACTTTACCCACTCACCAACAAAGACTTTATCGTAAGTGAAATAGACGCGAAAAAACAGGGCGAGGACGAAGAATAGGGCTACAATGATAACAGGAAAAAGTTTTGAGGAAACCCTGCTTTTTTTAGCTTCTTGATGTTTTTTCATTGACTAATCTCGAAGTATAGCATTGTTTAGCATATAATATCAATTGTCAACCTTGAAGGTACTATTTGTATTTGATTGTCGCCGTCTGTCATTGCGAGCGAAGCGACGCAATCTCAGTCTCGTCAATAGCGGGATTGCCACGGGCACTAATGTGCCCTCGCAATGACAATAGGGGTTTGCTATCGTTCTAGCAACCAAAAGCAAACAAAACAACTTGGAAGTATTGTAGCGGTGTTGGTTACTACCACAATCGCTTATGTGCGCTCTACTTATTGACTTACAATACCATCTATAATAGAGTAAAGATGGGTTGAGTAAACCGGGTGACCGCCCCGACTTGTCGGGGAGGAAAGTCCGAGCTCCACCGGGCAGGATGCTGGGTAACACCCAGGAGGGGTGACTCTACGGAAAGTGCCACAGAAACATACCGCCAGCGACTGGCTGATTGGCTATTTGAGTTATAATGATAAATTTAGGTGAGCAGCCAGTGCGGGTAAGGGTGAAATGGTGAGGTAAGAGCTCACCGGCGGCTGGGCAACCAGCCGGCCGGGCAAACCCCATCCGGAGCAAGACCAAATAGGGGGATATAGGACGCCCGGTCTTGTCCCCGGGTTGGTCGCTTGACCCTGCTGGTAACAGCAGGGCTAGATAGATGGTCACCGCTCCGACGCGGGGAACCGTTAGTCGGAGTACAGAACTCGGCTTATAGGTTTACTTAACCCATTTGCCTTATTTTGCTAGTGGGCACTGACTTGATTAGCATTAAGACCCGATTCTACTATGGTTATGTCATAGTCCTAGCCGGCTTCCTAATCGTCATGACAGTCGAAGGCCTCCTCCTGTACAGCTTTGGCCTTTTTTATGCGGCATTACTGGCTGAGTTTGGCTGGACGAGGGCGATGACCTCTGGTGCTTTCTCTCTCGCTTCTCTGGTGCGACTTCCGGTAACCATTTTCGTCGGCAAGTTAGTCGACAGGTTTGGGTCGAGACCAGTACTAACCGGTAGTGGTTTGCTGCTCGGAATAGGCTATATCCTTATGTCTCGGGTCAATACCGTATTACATCTGTACCTGTTCTACGGCGTGATAGTGGCCCTAGGGCTGAGCCTCTACTGGGTCCCACTGATAGCAGCGGTCCCCGGGTGGTTCCCCGGGCGGGCGGGGTCAATGATGGGCATCGTTACTTCGGGCATCGGGGTAGGTCAAATTTTCTTTCCTCCGCTGGTGAGCCATCTGATAGTCACCTACGGCTGGCGCACATCGTTTATTATCGTAGGCAGCATAGGTCTAGCAGTAACCGTAGTGGCTGCCCAGTTTCTTAGACGGAGCCCACAACAGCCTGAAATCTCATCCCAGGGTGAGGGTAATATAGGAGCAGCAATCGGAAATACGGAGGCAAAGCTGTTCCGCATTCGGCAAATGGTCGGCACAAAACGGTTTTGGACATTTGGTCTTATCTATTTCTTCTGGATTGTGCCCCTGTCAATTGTGATGGTACATATCGCTGTTCACGCTATCGGGCTGGGAATGACAAGTTCCGACGCAGCGCAAATGATAACCATCATCGGTATTACTACAATCGTGGGCAGACTATTCTTTGGGCGCATGGCTGATGCTGTTGGGAACAAGAAAGCTGTGATGCTCAGTCTTTCCTTGATGTCAACTGCGTTTATCTGGCTACTGGTCGCAGACCAGGACTGGATGTTATATTTGTTTGCCGCAATATTCGGTCTATCGTACGGCGTGTTCGAGTTGCTGCAATCCCCAATAGCAGCTAATCTATTCGGTTCGCATTCGCTTGGTACGGTACTGGGAGTATTTGGAATTTTCGCTGGCTCGGGGTTGATGGTGGGGCCGGTATTAGCCGGTTATATATTTGACATAACGAGCAGTTACAGTATTGCTTTCGTGATTGCCGCTATTTGCTGCATCGTGGCTGCCGTTTTGACAGCACTATTGAGGCAAACACCCTTGACCCCTCGCTAAATTTCATGAAAACTTACTTGAGTGATAGAGGAGGCATGATGAAGATTGAGAAGTCATTAGCAGACTATTTGGTGAATGTAAGATATGATGAAATCCCCAGACCTGTGATTGAAGCAACCAAAGCTCAAATCATTAATATCCTGTCTGCCGCCATTGGAGGAAGCGAAGCTGGCGGTATCGGTGAGCTGGTAGACTTACTACAGGGGTGGGGAGGTAAACCAGAAAGTACGTTGATTGCATACGGGTATAAGCTCCCTGCGCCAGCCGCAGCTCAGGCCAACGCTAGTATGGCGCATGCGCTGGATTTCGATGACACTTATAACAAAATGACCCTACACGTGGCGGTTGTGACCGTTCCCCCTTGTTTGGCGGTAGCCGAGCTTCTGGGGGGAGTGAGTGGTAAGGAGTTTCTCACTGCGGTTACTCTAGCGGTAGACCTGGGTTGTCGTATGACTGCAGTCTTACAAACTCCCCCTGGAGAACCACAAACAGCCTGGCATTTCTGGCATTTTACCACTCTATTTGGCTATTTTATGGCGGCGGCAGCCGCAGGTAGACTTCTCAGGCTAGACGTGGAGCAAATGCTGAATGCTTTAGGACTAGCCTACCACCAGGCTAGTGGAAATATGCAGGTAATCAGGGAAGGAGCATTAGCCAAGAGACTAGGTCCTGGCTTCGCCAGCAGGAGGGGGGTTGAGTCCGCTTTAATGGCTCAAAAAGGCATTACTGGAGTCAAGAATTTTATTGAAGGAGAGGTAGGATTCTACGATCTCTATCATCCTAGAAGCACCTATCGCAACCTTGGAAAGCTCACGGATAGACTCGGAGAAAAGTTTGAAAATGAAGATGTCAGCCTTAAGCCATATCCCTGCGGCGTGGTCAACCATACGGCAATCGAGGCAGCTATGGCGCTGGCTACGGAGTACGATATTCAACCTGTAGATGTGACCAAGATAATGGTCTATACCGGAGCCGGAAGCTATATTCTTTGTCAGCCGTTGGAGGAAAAACGGCATCCCAAAAATGCTGTGGATACACAGTTCAGCATCCCATGGTCGGTTGCCACTGCCATAGCTAAAAGGAGGGCATCTATAGAAGACTATACGGACCAGGCAACTAAGGATGCTATTGTGAACAGCCTTACGAGCAAATTAGATGTGGGCTTAGACCCCTCGCTTACTGGAGAAACTATCGAGCCTGCCAGAGTGAGTATAACCCTTGGGGATGGCAGGACATTAACTAAACAGGTTGATATTCCTCTAGGCAGTCCTAAGAAGCCATTTAGTGCTGTTGATGTCAAGAGGAAACTTGAGACTTGTAATTCGGTAAGTATCAAGCCTTTTTCTGAGCAGCAGCTTGATAGGTTGATATCTACAGCGGGGAGTCTGCAGGAGTTCGAGGATGTGACCGCTCTAGTGAGCTTACTGACTTAGATAAAATGATTAACCCTCTTCTGCATTTCTCACCTTAACACTTCCCCAATCCTCGATAAGCTTAACAATGGCGGTATGACAATCATTCCCTCTACCCTGACCGACCGCGTAGCTGTAAACCTGCTGAACCATTGTCCCGACAAACATAGGAATATGGAGTTCACGGCCGAGTTGTGTTGCCATCTCCGCATCTTTATTCATGAGACCGATGCTAAAACCGGAATTAAAGGCATCATTCAGGACGAAGGTTGGGAACTTGAACTGGCTCGACCAGCTACGTCCGCTACTCGAATTTATCACTTCGATAACCTTACTTGGGGAGAGACCCAGCTTGGTTGCTACCACCAGAGCTTCTGAAGTAATTATCATACTGCAGGCTGAGCACAGATTATTGAGCGCCTTTACTGTGTGACCTGCCCCAATCTTACCCACGTAGTAAATATTGTGTCCCATTGCTTCAAAAATAGGACGGCATTCCTCATAATCTTCTTCTCGTCCACCTACCATAATAGATAGAGTACCCTCTCTAGCTCCCTTAGTGCCCCCGCTCACCGGTGCGTCAAGCATCCTGATACCCTTAGTCGCCAATCGTTCTGCAATCATCTTGGTACTGGTAGGATAAGAACTGCTCATGTCAATTATAATGTTACCGGACTTAGCTCCCTCAATTACCCCTGCCGGCCCAAGGACAACGACTTCCACATCAGGAGAAGCCGGAAGCATGGTAATTATCACCGAACTGCGGCTAGCGACATCCTGCGGAGAAGAGCCTTTTTGAGCACCAGCCTTAACCAATTCTTCCATAGCCTCTCCCCTGAGGTCATAGACCGCCAGTGAATAGCCCGCTTTAAGGAGATTCCGCGACATTAACGTTCCCATGTTACCAATTCCAATAAAACCGATTACTGGTTTCATTACTCTCTCCTTTCCTTTGCCACCCCAGAATACCTAGTATTAAAATTCAAATAATGAGCTTTTGTGGGTCGACATCTTCTCTAAGAATCCTCAACTCTTCTTTGGTAACGGGCTTGGACATAACCGCTTTCGATATATCTATCTCAAAGCTGGTGGTTTCTTGAATTTGCCGTGGGGTTACTCCCGGATGATACTCAGACAGGTACATCTCCTTTGTCTTCTCATCAAATCTCATTACTCCGAGATTGGTGACTACAGCCGTCGGCCCACCCCGGCGCAGTCCAGCTTTTTCCCTCGCATCGGTCCCCGAGAGCCATCCCGGGCTTGTTAGATAGTCGACTTTATCGACAAATCGCTTCTTCTCGTGCTCCATGAAGATAATGACCTCGGCGGCTAAACAGGCTGCGTCACAAGCACCACCGCTGCCTGGAAATCTTACTGAAGGATGCCAATAGTCGCCGATACACGTAGTATTCAAGTTTCCGAACCTGTCAATCTGTGCCGCCCCGAGGAACGCCTTGCTATGAACCTTCCGATGACTGAGAATGGAAAAGGACTCCAGCAGCCCGGCATTTACACTTGCTCGGTACATGATACGCAAATCGGACACCGACAGTGGCAATTCAGGCAGCTCTGTATCAATCCCGCCCGTTTCAAAGAATATGATGCTCTCAGGGGCATATATCTTTTTCGCCACTGTAGCCGCAATTTGCGCGAGACCAGTGCCACAGAAAATAACATCACCATTCTTGACCATTCTCCCGGCCGTGATTGCCATAATTTCTCTTGGATTGTATTCCAACATTTCTTCTTATCCCCTTTCCAGACCGGGTCTAAAGCCAAAAGCCGGATTTGCTTTAATCTGCAATAACCTCTCGATTCCAACCTTTGTCAGATATTCATTACGGTTGGAGATACCATATACCCATTCGTCAAGATACTCCGTAAAGTCCCCATCATTCTCGGCTATTTTGCGATACTTATTGAGATGCTGGGCATCATAATCATAAAAGTTAAAGCAGCTTGTAGGATGCGCACCATACGGCACCGCTACAATAGCATCAGTCAGAAAAGAGGGCAGACAATTCATGTCGGGATTCTGCTTCAAATAGGTTTCGGGGACGATTTCCTCACAGGTGATAACCAATTTATCGGCGCATTTTGCTATTTCTACATCGGTTAAACTCAAGCCCTCTATGCGTACTGTTCCCTCGTCACTGACGTATTGGGCATGTATTAAGGCAACATCAGGATTTATCGCCGGCACTAATACTAACTTCTCGTCTTCATCTGAGAATGGGTTGTTCATAATAGCGAATTTCTTACTGGCGACTTTATGTTCCCTCCTCGTTTCAGGGTGAAAACCTTCTTTAACAAGGATATCCGAGCCCAGGGAGGTCTTCGTTGCCATGAAAGGAATGCCCAGTGAGCCAGCAAAAAACCTTAGAGTCATTTCATAGTTGGTATAGTCTTCCCACTCTATATCACCGTTCTGTACTGCTTTCCTGAACCTTACGCAGGTGGAGGCAAACCTTCCCATCCCTCCGTATGCCAGCTCTACTCTCCTGACACAACCAGCCCCTATGAGCAGGTCGAGTGCCTGCCCGTGAGAATGAACATAGATATGAAGGTTCCTCTTTCTCTGCCTGATAATCTCATAAGCAATCGCCATCGGATTTCTGGTACAGACGAAACCGCCGATTGCAATGTGACTTCCGTCTTTTATGAAGGTAGTAACCGCCTCCTCCAGGGTCATTATTTTCGTCATTCTGAGTCTTCCTTCGCTTATCTAAATCTACGGGTAAGGGTTTGAACTTCTTCTTATCGCTCCTATTTTACACTGATAGTTCTGCTGGGACAAGACGGTCCTAGTCTCGCTGTGTCAGACAGTAAATAGTAGCAAATAGGGTACTATTCGGTTTTGGTTGTGTTGTCATTCTGGCGAAAGCCAGAATCCAGGTCTACCTCTTCACGCCACTGGATTCCAGCCTGCGCTGGAATGACATCTTTGAAAAAGTTATTTAGTTTCAAGTGATAACATCGGAATCAACCAGATGCAAATAGAACTGCAAATATTCATCGCCTTGATTGGACGAATAATGACATGATACACTGTCAAAACATTAGAATAAAGAATGCGGAGTGGGTCGTCATGTCTTGCCGAATGCTTTGTAAACCTGTAGCTCGGCTTATAGGTTTACTTGACCCGTTTTTATTAATCCATAGCCTCCTAATTAATCTTGCTTTGAGTTAGAGATTGTTTATGAACCCCCACCTTTTATCCCTCTCCCCATAATATGGAGATAAAATCTTTGCATGAGAGGGGAAGATATTAGAAGAGGGACGCTAGTGTATCTCTTAGACGCCCTGGTAGTTTGGGTTTTTTCTTAAGAGGAGAGCTTTAGAGAGGGGCGAAGCCCCTCTCATACTACTATACCCCCTTCCCTTAGTAAGGGAAGGGGTAGGGGGATAGGTTACTAAACAACTTTTGATTTTTGCCAAGATACTTTAAGGAGAGTGAGTCCGATGCCAAAAACAGTAAAAATTGTCGTGATAATCCTCTTATTGATGACGAGCCTTGCACTATCTTTTAGTGCTGGCTGTAGCTTGGGAACAATTGTTTCTCCTGGTGCACAGTCGGCTCTGGATACCGTGGAAGAGGCATGGGGTATCATTTTCCGTGATTATGTGGACCAGGAGAAGCTTGATTCGAGCAATCTAAGTCAGGCAGCTATTATGGGTATGGTGGAGGCATTGAATGACCCCTATAGTGCCTATCTGACTGCTGAAACTTACCAACTGAGCAGGAGCGATATAACCGGAAAATTCGATGGCATCGGAGCTTATGTGGGGGTTAAGGATGGGTATCCAATGATTATTGCCCCGATTCCCGATTCTCCGGCGGCTAAAGCAGGTATCCAACCCGGTGATTTAATCATGGAAATCGATGGCATGTCCGCTTCAGAGATGAGTTCGGAGGAAGCGGCGCTGCGCATCCGTGGGCCTAGGGGGACATCCGTCAGGCTTCTCATCCTTCATCAGGATGAGACCACGCCTGTGGAACTTGAGATAGTTAGAGCCGAAATTAAGCTCCCTAGCGTCTATTTTGAAATGAAGGAAGATATTGCTTATGTTCATATCAGCCTTTTTTCTGAGCGTACTAATGAAGAATTGTCCCCGGTGCTGGAGAGTATAACGCAGGAGGCGGCTACAGGTGTTATTCTTGACCTGCGCAGTAATCCGGGTGGTTTGCTTGATGCCGTGGTTGACGTGGCTGGGCGCTTTTTGAAGGAGGGTGTTGTAGCTTCGGTAAGGGATAATCAAGGAAAGCAGTCTTATCTATCAGTTAAGCCCGGTGGCAAGATGACTGAATTACCCTTGATTGTTTTGACAGATAACTACAGCGCTAGTGCCAGTGAGTTACTTGTTGGCGCTCTGAAAGACCATGGTCGCGCTACTATCGCCGGCATGACGACTTATGGGAAGGGTAGTGTTACTGTACTGCATCGGCTTAAAGACGGTTCGGGGCTAAATATTACTACTGCTCGCTGGCTTACTCCGAATGG
>JAZDPB010000108.1:0-2072 GCA_043797985.1 Chloroflexota bacterium | reverse complement strand
GGGATATTCACCTCCAAGCAAGCTCTGGTAACAGCCATCATGAACTATATCCAGAAATTCAATGAAGAGGCGCGTATCTTCCGCTGGACAAAGACAGCAGACGTAATCATTAGTTCAGTTAATAACCTGACAGGACACTAGGGCGGGATACCCAGGCTTCTGATTCGGCACAGGTGGGGTTCCAGCCATTGCCGCATTTGACCAGGGGCACTTTAGAACGATGCTTCAGTGGGATAAGGGTGGGTCCGAACTGGGGATACTGTTGTAGGTACTCAGGCGCGTCCATAGTCCCGCTCCTTCTGAAAAGAAGAAGCGGGTGCTATTGAAAGTTCAAAGAAGGTTTCAATAGTTGGTTTTGCAAAAGTCTTGTTTGGCCCACCATCGTGTACAATAGACAGAACTGGCAGCTTCTCTTCAATTATTCCTCTAGGTAGCATTGGTATAGTATACGTTAGCAACGCTTCATTTCCGGTTACTTTCACTTCTTTGACGAAGCTTCTGACAAACGATTTCCTCTCGACAAGGGAGCTCTCGTTGAGCAAATCATGCAGGTCTGCTACGTATCGAGCCACGGTTTCCGAATCCGCCAGTTCCACACGCCTGTCGGAGAGCTGCTGTTCCATTTCCCATTTTGCCGCCTGCAATCGCTCCCTCCGCTGCCTCAGTTGCTGAATGCGCGGTGCCAGGTCAGCAAGTTGTATCTTCCCGGTTTCGAGAGCATCGTATAGCCTCTCCAATCGGCGGTCTACATCGGCAATTTCATCGATGATGCTGTCCAAGCGCTGGCGATACTCTGGTACCAGGCTGTCCATCTCCTCGTTTACTATATGTACTAACTTGGTGAGATTCTCAATAGTTAAGACGTGCTCTTTTATCTTTTCTATCACCAGGCTTTCGAATTGCTGGCTGTTAAGATAACGGTTTGGGCATGAGCCCGCCCCCTTCTTTAGCAAGGTTCCGCAGACGTAATAGGTGAATTGCCCGCTCTTAGCATCCTGACCAACTAAAGCCTTGCCGCAATGGCCGCAGCGGGCCAGACCACTTAAGAGATAACGGCTTGCCACCCGCTTGGGATGGAGGCTGATGGGGGCCCGTTCCTTAAGCAGACTCTTGGCTTGATCAAAGATGCTCTTATCTACGATAGCTGGCCAGGCATTGTCCACTCGAATAACTGGAAGGTCACGCATGCTACTACGACCCCAGACGAGGGTGCCGGTGTAAACCTCGTTGGTAAGTATCTTATGAATTGTAGTCTTCATCCAGCCCTTGCCCCTAGGGCCGGCTATTCCCTCCTTATTCAGCTGTTTCGCGACCTCCATTAAACCCTTCCCTTCAAGCACATGATTGAAGATACAAGCTACTGTTCTAGCCTGATTTGGCTCAACTTCTAGCTTGGGACGATCTTTACCGCCATCCTTAACCTTAACCCTGCGGTACCCGAAAGGAGCTTGGGCTGAAATATAGAAGCCGCGGGAAGCGCTTTCCCTCATCCCCCTGGTTACCTCTTCCCCGAGATTAGCCGAATAAAACTCATCCAAGCTTTCAATCATGGCCTCAAGTAGCTTCCCGGTAGGAGTATCCTCTGCAGGCTCACTTATAGATACTACGCGGATTCCGTTCTTTCTCAGCATAGTTTTGAAGACTATTGAGTCCTCACGACTGCGGGCGAAGCGTGAATACTTCCAGACCAGAATGAGATCAAACGGCTTCTGAGAGCGACGTGCGGCTGAAATCATCTCCAGGAAAGCTGGCCGTGCCGTTGTCTTACCACTCTCCGCTTCATCCACATATTCCTTTACCACTTCGTGACCATTCCTGGTGGCATATTCCCTCAGTGACTTGAGCTGCGCTGAAATGGACAGGTCGACATCCTGTTTTTCTGAAGAAACCCGGGCATAAAGAGCTACTCTCATTGTTCTCCTCCTTCTCGGTATCTACATACCTAAACGGCGGCAAATTTCACATTGACCCGGAATCAGGCCGAGCAACTCGATTTGTTCAACAACCTGCCTGGCCTTTGTTGTTATTTCCTTGAGCGCCTCATAGGTATCCACAACCGGAACAACTTCGGG
>JAZDPB010000103.1:0-29862 GCA_043797985.1 Chloroflexota bacterium | reverse complement strand
TTGGGCTAAGAGGATTGCCCGGCTGGCTTTCCTGCCAGTCGCGCTTTTTGCTTAGAACACCAAGCTGGAGGAGAAGAAGCTCATCAAAAGCCAGGCGAATCCTTGCCCGCGTCTTCATGTCTTCGTTTTCGGGGAAGTGCGCCTGGCTTATTGCCTGTGGTAGCTCAAGCAGCTTCTGCCTCTCTCTCAACTCCGACGGCAAAAAATCTGCCATCTGCCATGCCCACTGGTCAATAATTCCCTTCATCAGCTTTCTCACCTGGCGGGGATGCAATCCCTGGGTAAGAGGATACAGGGGAACCAGACGACCGGCGTGAATCAACTCCCTGTCCTCCAATGGCTCCCACTCAGGAGACTCGAAGACATGCTGTCCTTTGAATAGACCTACTCGGCCGCTGATAATCAGCCTGGTATTGGTAGTTAGTTTTTTCGCCAGGTAGGGATTATTAAACCATACCACCCTGACATTGCCGGTCTCATCGCCGACGATGGCTTCGGTGCTTCTTCTCCCACCCGGTCTAATCACTTGAGCTTGCCACACATTAGCTACGATAGTCTCTTCATTACCCTCGGCAAGCTGAGAAATTGTTTTTCTCTGGCTGTAGTCAAGGTGACGGTGCGGGAAGAAATAGAGCAAGTCCCGAACCGTCTTAATGCCGAGCTTGCTGAATTTAGTTGCCATGCCGTCGCTGATGCCTTTAATGACGGTAATGGGTGAATCAATAGATTGATTGACTACACTCTTTTGACTTTTGGCTCTTGAAGGTGACTGACGAACTGCCGGAGGCGGATTGGTCTTGCCCTTTCCTATATTTTTACCCTCGGTTTCGGTTAAAAAGTCGAGCACGCTACTTAGCCATTCTTTACGCTGCTCTTTAGTCAATGAGGCATAGTTAGGCTTGACCAGGTGAAGTTTCTTGAAGTGGGTCAGGAGGCGGGGAGTGATAATCGACTCTACAGTCTGACCTGCCCAGTTGTGGAGGAATCTATCTAAGCCACCGATTACTGCTGAATCGGCATAACCTTTTTTACACTCAAGCTCAAGAATCTTACGCAGGGGCTCAGAATTTAGAGACAAAGTCCTGCCTCCACAGTATTAGAGGTACCGGCGAGGATAGCTAATCTTAGTCTGGCACTAGCTACTTCTTTTCTGCCTCCAGAACAGTTACCGCCATAGCACCTGGTCCGGCATATACTCCGATTACCGGGCTGATGGTTGACCGGTAGATACGCTCTTTGGGGAAGAGTGAGCCGAGGCGCTCGACCAGCCTGTCGGCTTCTTCAGGGGTAGTAGCGTGTTCTACTGCCAGCTCCTCGATGTGGGGAAAGCCAGCGACAAAATTGTGAAGATAATCCATACCGCCTGCCATAGACCGCATCCTGGTTAAAGGTGCCATCTCGCCATCCTTTACGGTAAGTATCGGTTTTATCGATAACAATGAGCCCACCAGCCCCTGTGCCTTACCGATACGCCCTCCCTTGGCAAGGTATTTGAGGGTATCAAAATAGGCAACAAGATGTGATCTGGGCATCGCCTGGTGCACTAAGTCAGTGAGTTCGTCCAGTTTTGCCCCGGTCTGGGCTGCCTTAGCTGCCGAAAGGACTATCAAGCCTAGCCCCATGGCCACCATTTGCGAGTCAATCACCTCGATACGGCACTTCTTCTTAATCAGGCTCTTGGCATTTAGAGCCGACTGGTAGGTGCCGCTGAGCTTGGTAGAAAGGGTAACGACCAGAATTTCATCAGTTTCTTCGGCCAGCTTGGTGTAGACATCAGCAAAAGCAGCCGGTGATGGCTGAGTGGTAGTAGGCCAGATAGTTCCGTGAATCAATCTATCGTAGAATGCGTCCGTGGTCATAGTCACCCGGTCAAGGAAAGTTTCTCGACCGAACAATACAGTTAGTGGTATTACGGTAATCCCCAACCCCTGGGCAATGTCACTGGTAATATCAGATAGACTATCGGTGACAATCTTGACTGGCATTGTTAAAAACCTCCTTCAAACCAGTTTTAACCACTGCTTTATTAGTCCATTATTCTATCGAGACGATATAGTTATAGTAGGGCTGTCCGCCACGCACTACCTCAACCTGTAGTCGAGGATGTCGTTCACGAATACTAGCACTAACCTGCTCTGCCTCATCTACCTGTGAATCGGCACCATAGTAAATTGTAATTATTTCATTTTTCCTTAAGTCCAGCTTAGCCAGCATCTTAGTAAGGACATCAATAGGATTATTACCGGCGGCTAATAGTTCCCCATCGAGAAGGCCGATGGTCTGTTTCTTCTTAATGCTCAAACCATTCAGGTGAGTTGAGCGGATGGCTCGGGTAATTTCAATTGTCTTTATTGCTGATTTTGCCTCTCTCATAAGCTGAACGTTTGTTTCAAAATCAGCCTCGTAGTCGAAGGCGAGCAGGGCAGCCACGCCCTCCGGGATTGTTTCACTGGGCACTATCTCAATCCTTTTCTCGGTCAGAGGCTGAACTTGCTGAGCGGTAAGTATTATATTCTTGTTGTTAGGTAAAATGATGACTTTGTCTGATGCCACCAATCTTACCGCCTGTAGTATCTCTTTGGTGCTGGGGTTCATCGTCTGGCCACCGGGCACAATAGCTGTTACCCCTAGGCTGGTAAATACATCGGCCAGCCCGTCCCCGGCGACAACAGCGACGGTAGCTATGTCAACTGCTGGTGCTCTCTCCTTCTGCATCTCCAAGTAGTCCTGATGCTGCTCATCCATATTCCTTATACTGACCTGGTGCATAGTGCTCAGGGAAGTAGCGTAGCGGATGACACTGGCCGGGTCCAGGGTGTGAATGTGAACCCTGACCGTATTTTCATCACCGACTACAATGAGGGATTGTCCTTTTTTCTGTAATCTCGACCTGACCTTATCCAGGTCGAACTCCTTCCCTTTAAGGAGAAACTCAGTGCAATACCCGAAAGGCACCTCCTCTACTGCCATCATGCGTGACAGTCTTACTGGTTGGGGTATATTACTGGCAATAATCTGAGGCTTGCGGAATTGCATCTGTTCTGATTCACCTCTCAGGTAGCGGAGAGCACCCTCCAGAATAGTGTACAGACCTTGTCCACCTGCATCCACCACTCCCGCCTCTCTCAGTACAGGAAGAAGAGTGGGGGTATTCGCTACCGACTCATTGGCAGCATTAACTGCTGCCTCCATGACTGATTCCGGGTTATTATTGTCGGTGTCCGCCTGTGCCAGACTCGCCGAGGCGGCGTCTTTAGCTACAGTAAGAATAGTGCCCTCCACCGGATTGCTTATCCCTTTGTAAGCCATGGTTGAGGCTTGTTGTAGGGCATTAGCCAAATCCTTGCCGTCGAACGACTTTTTTTCTTTTAACCCCTGTGCCAAGCCGCGCCAAATTTGTGACAGGATTACCCCGCTGTTACCTCTGGCTCCCATCAATGCGCCTCTAGCCATTGCTTGAGCTACCGCTGAGGCACTGGAGTCACTAGCTCGCTCGGCTTCCTCGATGCTGGAGCGCATGGTGAGCAGCATATTGGTGCCAGTATCGCCATCAGGCACGGGGAAGACATTCAGTGCGTCAATATCCGAAGCATTCTTCTCCAGCCAACTGGTCGCTGTAGCGAACATTTCTTTCAATTCTCGCCCATTGATAGACTTGGCTTGTGTCATTTTATCCCATCCTTGAAGGTTGTTTATCAACCTTACCCCCTTAGTCCCCCTCTCCTTCTAGGAGAGGGGGCAGAGATTTTAGAGAGGGGCTAGCGCCCATCTTAAACACCCCAAATATAGTGAGTCTAAGAGAAGCTTTGCCTCTCTTTCTTTTTCTCCCCCTTCCCTTAACAAGGGAAGGGGGTAGGGGGATAGGTTGCTAGAACAATCTCATTCTTGTCAAATTTGCTTTGCTATGGTAGTATTATAACATTGTTGAGAAAATCTTACCGTAGATTTAATCCATCGGTCAAGGGGAAGAAACATTGAAGTGTGATTTATGTGGTAAAACGCTCCAGTTTGGTCATAATGTAAGTCATTCCAAGCGTCATACTAATCGGCAATGGGTGCCTAATATTCATCCAGCTACTATTGTCATCGACGGTCAAAAAAAACGGCTAAACCTCTGCACCAGATGCATACGGACGCAGTCCAAGGTGGCTAAGACTGCGCCTTCTAGCGCAAGCTAGCTACTATCCTCCCTATAGCTTCAGCCACACTTTCGCCGGGGTGAAAAATTGCTGAACCGGCTACCAGGACCCTGCCTCCCGCCTGCACTACTCTGGGGGCGATGTCAGCATTAATGCCACCATCTACTTCTAGCTCAGTGGCTAATCTTCTCTTATCCAGTTCGGCTCGTAAGCGGGCTATCTTATCCAGCATTCCCTCGATAAAAGTCTGCCCGCCAAAACCGGGATTGACTGTCATCACCAGGACTAAGTCCAGAGAGGCGAGAATCTCGTTAAGTAACTCTATAGGTGTGCCTGGATTTATTGCCACCCCTGCCTTAACCCCTGACTCTTTAATTGCCTGCACCACGCGGTGAATATGAGGGCAGGCTTCTATATGAATGGTAATTATGTTAGCCCCGGCATCAGCAAACTGCTTGATTTGATTTTCTGGCGCTTCAATCATAAGGTGGACATCCAGAGGCAAGCTGGTGTGAGAACGAATAGCCCTCACTACCGCAGCCCCGATGGTTATTTGAGGCACAAAACGCCCGTCCATGACATCAATGTGGATGTAGTCTGCACCAGCTTTAGTAGCTTCAGCTACCTGCTCGCCAAGGCGAGCAAAATCGGCAGAGAGAATAGATGGAGCGAGTTTTACCTCAGTTTTAGCTTTGGACAATAGTGCCTCCAATTATTTTCTTGGCATTCGCTAGCGCTTTCTTTACTTGATTCGGTGCCGTCCCACCAATATTGTTTCTGGCAGCAAGAGATGATGCCACTGTGATTGAGTAAACATCTTTCTCAAACTGAGGTGAGAAGTTTTTATATTCAGTGAGACTGAGTTCGCTGAATGACTTACCCTTTTCCGCAGCATAACTTACCAGCCGGGCAACTATGTCATGAGCAGTGCGGAAGGCTTCTCCCTTCTTGACCAGATAGTCAGCAAGGTCGGTGGCTAGAATATATCCCTGCTCGACGGCTTGTTTCATATTTTCACCCTTAACCCGCAGGGTACTAAGCATACCACTAAGCACTTCCAGACTGGAAAGCAGTGTATCCACGCAATCGAAGAAGCCTTCTTTGTCTTCCTGCAGGTCTCTGTTATAAGAAAGGGGCAGGGCTTTCATCGTCACTAGTATAGCGATAAGCTTTCCATAGACCCGCCCGGTCCTACCGCGAATCAACTCGGCGACATCGGGGTTTTTCTTCTGAGGCATGATACTTGAGCCGGTGGCATAAGCCTCATCAAGCTCAATAAAGTCGAATTCAGCCGAAGACCACAGAATGAGCTCCTCAGACAGCCGGGAGAGGTGCATCATGCCGATACTGGCGGCTGCCTCATACTCCACTACAAAATCCCTGTCGGAGACAGCATCAATGCTGTTTTTACTGAGCTGGCTAAAACTGAGCTCTTTAGCCAGAAACTCCCGGTCAATATCATAGGCAACACCAGCTACCGCCCCGCTGCCCAGGGGCATGACATCGGTCCGCTTAAGGCAGTCGTTAAATCGCTCAATATCCCGCTGGAGCATCTCGAAATAGGCTAAGAGGTGATGAGCCAGCAGCACTGGCTGCGCCCGCTGTAAATGGGTATATCCCGGCATGACCATGCTCTTGTTGGTTTCCGCCAGGCTAATCAGAGCCTGCTGACACTTTTTCAAACTGAGCAAAGTATCATTGGTTGCTTTTTTGGCGTATAGGCGCAAGTCCAGAGCTACCTGGTCATTTCGGGAGCGGGCGGTGTGGAGCTTGCCTCCGACCTCACCCACCTTCTCAATAAGTCTGGCTTCGATATTCATGTGGATATCTTCTAATTCTGTCTTGAACTCGAATTTGCCCTGCTTTATCTCTTCTCGGATAGAAGCCAGTCCTTCAGTGATAATCTTAGCCTCTTTATTCGAGATGATGCCCTGTTTAGTCAACATCCGGGCATGGGCGATACTGCCGGCGATGTCATAGGGGTAGAGTCGCCAGTCAAAGGAAATCGAGGCGGTATATTCAGCTACCAGCTTATCGGCAGCCTTGTGAAAACGCCCCCGGATATGACTCATTTACTGGCTTTCCTTTTCGTTTTTGGCTTTGTGATACCTAATAGACTATCCTCTTGACCCAGTAACTGTGTCTGTGCCTGGTTTCTCACCGGTAACCCCCAGATGTGAATGAAACCGGCGGAGGCACTCTGGTCGAACTGGTCGCCCTTATCATAGGTAGCCAGGCTATAGTTATATAGTGAGAATGGTGATTTACGCCCGATTGTAGTACAGCTTCCCTTAAACAACCTGAGTCGCACTGTTCCGCTAACGAAACGCTGGGAGCTCTGGACATAGGCAGCCAAATCCTGCTGCAGAGAGGTGAACCATAGACCGTTATAGATAAGGTCGGCATATTCTACCGCAACCCTTTGCTTAAACCGTAACTGCTCTTTAGAGAGGGTCATCGCTTCCAGTGCCTGGTGTGCTTGTAGCAGGACTACCGCCGCTGGCGCTTCGTAAATCTCTCTTGACTTTATCCCCACTAGCCTGTCTTCGATATGGTCGATCCTGCCCACCCCATGCTCACCGGCAAGCTCATTCAGTCGCTGAATCAGGCTAATCCCATCCAGTTTCTTCCCATCGAGACTAACCGGAATACCCCGCTCAAAACCAATCTCAATATAGACGGGCTTACTTGGGGCTTTGGCAGGAGACTTCGTCATGGTGTAAGCGTCCTCCGGTGGCTCGACCCAGGGGTCTTCCAGAGCACCGCACTCGATAGCCTTTCCCCACAGGCATTCATCGATTGAATAGGGGCTGGCGACCGTGATGGGAACAGGAATATTATGACGCTGGGCGTATTTGATAGTTTCTTCCCGGGTCATGCCCCATTCCCGGGCTGGAGCAATAATCTTGAGGCCGGGTGCCAGGGCATTGATACTGACCTCGAACCTCACCTGGTCATTCCCCTTGCCAGTACAGCCATGCGCTATTGCTGAAGCTTTCTCCTTCAGCGCTATATCCACCAGTAATTTAGCCATTAACGGGCGAGTTAAGGCAGTAGCCAGCGGGTATTGTCCTTCGTAAATCGCATCTGCCTTCAAAGCGGGGAAGATGAAATTATTAACGAATGTCTCCTTGGCATCGATGACCAGTGACTTTATAGCACCGACCTTCAGCGCCTTCTGGCGAACAGCCGTAAAATCGCTCTCGTTACCCACATCGATACAAACCGCAATAACATCCACTTTGTATTTTTCTTTGAGCCATCTTATGGCTACGGATGTATCCAGCCCACCGCTATACGCTAACACTACTTTATCTGACATATTAGACTTAAACCTCCCTTGAACCAAGAACTTACTTATTTTAATACTCCACTGCTGAGACTACTTGTGTGCTACAGTGGAGAGCGCCTTGTCTAAAATACCCAATGCCTCATCGGCCTCTTTATTGCTGATAATGAGAGGCGGTATCAATCGAATCGCATTTGGTTTCACTCTGTTGATAATCAGACCAGTCTCAAGGCAACTCATAAGGACTGACTGGGCGATATCGCTATTAAATTCCATAGCTAATAGCAGTCCTCGTCCTCTTACCTCGGTGACGAAAGAATATTTATTTTTCAGCCTTTCCAATCCCTTTTTGAGATATTCCCCAACCCTTTTTGCATTCCCGGGAATATCGTTATCAATGACATATTTCAGTGTGGCATAAGCAGCCGCACTGGTTACGGGGTTGCCACCAAAGGTAGAGTTATGGTCTCCGAGGGTAAATACCGCAGCCCTTTCCTTAGCCAGTACAGCGCCGATGGGTATACCACCGCCCAGACCCTTGGCAAGAGTGATAATATCAGGCTCAATGTCATAAAGTTCATAGCCGAATAGTGCCCCGAGACGGCCAATTCCCGTCTGAATTTCATCCAGGATAAGGAGTATTCCTTTTTGGTCGCACCACTCTCTTACTTTTTTCAGGTAATCATCGTCAGGGACATTGACTCCCCCCTCCCCCTGAATCGGTTCCAGCATTATGGCGCAGGTTTTTGCGGTAGTGGTTGACTTGATAGCCTCGATATTATTATTGGCGACATTAACAAAACCGACCGGCAAAGGCAAAAACGGCTCGTGCATCTTAGGTTGCCCGCTAGCCGCCGTCATGGCTAGAGAACGACCATGAAAGGAGTCCATCGTTGTAATAACTTCATAAGCACCATTTAATTTGAGATGACCGTAGCGTCGGGCGAGCTTAACAGCGCCTTCATTAGCTTCCAGCCCGCTATTGCATATGAAAACCCTGTCCAAACAGCTATGTTTAACCAGTAGCTCAGACAGGCGAAGCATAGGGATGGTATAAAACCAGAGTGAAGTCTGTATGAGGGTATGCGCCTGTTCAGCGACGGCATCAGCAACCACCGGGTGGCAGTGCCCCAGGCAGTTTACCGCTAACCCACAGACAAAATCCAGATACTCGTGCCCTTTATCATCCCACACACGAGGACCCTTACCCTTTACCAGGGTTACAGGGGTACGCACGATAGTCTGCATGTAGTATTTTTTATCTAATTCCGGCCAGTCAGTCATCTTATCTCTCCTTTCTCATCCAGTGAAATTGTTTATTAACCTCACCCCTTTTATTCCCTTCTCCTTCAGGAGAGGGGGAAGATTTTATGAAGAGGGGCGAAGCCCCTCTTAAACGCCTGAATATTGGGGAAGCTTAGAGGGAGCGCCAGCCTCCTCTTTTCCCTACTCCCCCTTCCCTTGCCAAGGGAAGGGGGTCAGGGGGATAGGTTGCTAAACAACCTCCCTTATGATTGTTCCGCTTCTATTTCCCCGAATCTCCTTGAGTAGGGCGTGGGGTTGTCTACCATCTATAATGCAGGTTGTTGCTGTGTTGGTTAAAGCCCTGAGGCAGGCATTAATTTTGGGAATCATCCCGCCTGACGCTACACCTGAAACCACCAGAGTCTCAGCCTCACTAGGTGATAGTTGAGGTAGCAATTTACCTGCCTTATCCAAGACTCCAGTCACATCGGTTAGAAAGATGAGTCTTTCCGCACCAGTAGCAGCGGCAATGTCCCCAGCCACAGTATCAGCATTAAAGTTAAGAGTCGATGGGGTATCGGGTGCTCTATCGAAAGTGTTAAGACCTACCGTAGCAACCACCGGAATAAAAGCTGCTTTCAGTAGAGCCTCGAGGATGGTGGTATTCACTCTGGTCACTGCGCCGACATAACCCTTTTCTTTATCAGCAATCTTTCCCTCGATAAGAGCGCCATCCACACCGCTGATGCCTGCTGCCCGCCCACCCAGGCGGTTGATTGCAGCGACGATGTCCTTATTGACCAGTCCCGCCAGCACCGAGGTCACTACCTCAAGTGATGGCTGGTCGGTTACCCTTTCTCCACGGACAAATTTACTTTGAATACCCTGCTTAGTCAGCCAATCAGTTATTATTTTGCCACCGCCATGCACTACAATCAGTGATTTGCCCTCTCGCTGAAGCGTAACCAGGTCCTCGATAGTGGTATCGTGGTTACCCAATGTAGAACCGCCGATTTTTATTACAGTGACTTTATCCAATTTTTTCTTCCCATAACGAGAATAATTTCTAGGTCATATACTGGCTATTAATATTGACATATTCCTCAGACAGGTCGCAACCCCAGGCGGTGGCTGAAGCGGTGCCCAGGTTCAGATTCACCTTTATGGGCACTTCAGCTTGCTTGAATACTTGCGCTACGCTTTGTTCGCTATATGGCTGGGGTCTCCCCCCTTTTAGTACACCAATATTTCCGATATGAAGGTCGGTTTTTGATTCCACCACCTCCGCTCCACTTCGTCCCACCGCGACGATAATTCGCCCCCAGTTCGGGTCCCCTCCATGTACTGCTGTCTTAACCAAGGGTGAACTTACTACTGTCCTGGCAGCTAACCTGGCATCGGTAACACTGGCTGCCCCATTAACGGTTACTTCAATAAGCTTGGTTGCACCTTCGCCATCATGGGCAATGGCTTTAGCTAGGTAGATGCAAACCTGGTCGAGAGCTTGCTGAAAGGTAGCGGCCCGGCGACTGCCTCGTGAAATAGGCTTATTCCCTGCTCGCCCGTTAGACATTATCAATACGGTGTCACTCGGACTCGTATCACCATCAACCGAAACCATGTTAAAGGAAATGCCTACCGCCTTTCGCAGTGCCAGCTTTAGAAAATCTAAATCGACTGCAGCATCGGTGGTTAAAAAACAGAACATGGTTGCCAGATTGGGATGAATCATACCCGAACCTTTAGCTACTCCGCCGATAGTGAACTTAGTATCGTCAACTCTTACCGCCGCCGCCGCTTCTTTAGGAACAGTATCGGTGGTCATTATTGCCCGGGCCAGCTTGTGCCCGCCATCCCTAGAAAGGCTAATCTGGCTGATACTCGCTCTTATCTGATTCATTGGTAATCTCTGACCAATCACCCCCGTGCTGGCTACCAGCACATCCTCAGGTATTGCTCCAATAGATTTAGCTGCCAATGCTGCCATCTCTCTAGCGTCGGCTAGCCCCTGCTCACCGGTGCTGGCATTGGCACAGCCACTATTTGCAATCACGGCTACTGCTTTACCTTTCTTTACCTTCTCCTGATTCACAAGAACAGGCGCCGATTTAATCTTGTTGGTAGTGAATAGAGCGGCCGTAACGCATGGCGCTTCGGAAGCGAGAAGACTAAGGTCCAGGCTATTTTCACTTTTTTTCTTTATCCCGGCATAGGTCGCTCCAGCACGGAACCCCTCAGGTGAGGTAACCGTGCCCCCGGGAATGAATTCTATCTTAGTCACTTTCATAGTAGATAAACTATAGCATACAAAATATTGCTGGGCAATGAGCCTTATTGTCTAGTCTTTATTCAATTTTGGAGGCTGCTTCTGACTTGGCTTGCTCATTGCTCACCATGTAACGCAATGCCAGTAGAATCACGATATCGATAAGAATGCCGACTAAAGCCAGGAACTGGTACTCATAGAAGGCGAGCACCTGTGTAAAGAAGATTGAAACAAGGATAGCCCGTCGGAACATCCTGTAGGCGCGCAGGCGGGAAACAGGAATCAATAACAGTCCGATAACCACAATAACACCGGCGATACTGGGGAACACGAGCTGCGCCCAGTCGACTAATGACAAAGGTGCTTGTTTTAAACTGCCCAGAATTGCCCATGTCATAAGAATTGAAACGGCGACAATGGCTACTGATACCAGGACATTAAGGTAACGGATGCGAGTCCGCCGAGACCAGAACAATGCCGCTAGAATCAATACTCCGGCGCTAACCCATAGTGCCAGAGCCCAGGACCACTGGACGAGTGCTACCAGGGTTGAAAGGGAGGTAATTGAGACAAGGGCGAAGAATCCGATTATAGCGCCGGTAAACCACCATTTTGTAGCCATGTATTCGTAGAATTGATAAATCTTCTCCTTTAATCTGGTAAGGAGAGGTGAATGATTTGCTGGATGAGCTGGAGCGGTGTGTAGCAAAATAGCCTTGAGGTTCTGGGTGGTAATATCATCTACCGGACATTCCTTGAGTAACCCTAAAGCAAGTTGTCGCTCTTCGCTATCCAGCCCTGTCATAGTAGCCTGCTTGGCAATCTCGAAAGCATTGGCGAAACATTCCTCTTGGGACAGAGCTTCACGGCTGGTAATAGCTCGTATGAAGAAGAAGAGCAGTACAAAAGCAATATAGATTAGAGCGATAGCCGGTTCGTAGAAGTAATCATTATCACTGGTTATGAATTTGCCCAGTTCGTCGATAAAGGCACCAAATCCAATGCCTCCGATAACTGCTGCTAGTTCCTTTGCTGAGCGGTTCAGAAACGCCATGAAAATGAGAAGGGCAATGAGCATTAATACGCCGCCAAACATTACGTGGGATATGTGAAATCCCCCTATTGCGATTCTAGGATAGCCGGTAACATGCAAATAGAGGCGTATTGCCAATACCGAAGCTATCGCAGCTACAAAGAAATCTTCAAGCAGAGTCGAGGCGTAGAGACTCCGTACCGACCTTTGGCGGTAAGCCATAAACCTTGATAGCTTGTAAAAGCCTTTCACTATTGTCTGTCTGCCTTGCTATGTTTAGTAGAAGGATATAGATAGCATGCGGTCGCCGACCCAGAACAGGTTCTCTGGAGGGGCTGCGGGTAAGCCACTCGCCCGATACCTTGTATCTCTTGATACGTAAACTGAGGAAGCTAGCTCAGCTACAGTATGCCTTTATTTCTATTAATTTTACCACAGTGGAGCACCAACCGCTCACCGATAGACAAAGGCAGCAAAGGGATAGCCAACAAAGGTATACAGCACGATGACGGGAATAATCAAAATAGCGCCATAGAGAGCCATGAATCTAACGGGTACCCAGCCGCTGCCAGCTACTATTGCTGTGGCAACAGTAGCCGAGGGTAAGCTAAAGGCATAGTGGCAACCGGCGAAGATGGAAAATCCCAAAGCCACTGGATGGCCTACGCCAGCGGCAATGACTGCTGGCATCATTATTGAATAGACCGTAACCGCTGAGACCAGGTTGGACATCAAGTTAGTCTGTATCACTACCCACGCGACGCTAACAAGTACAACCACAAAGAAAGGTGCACCCGTCACTACTGGTTGAACGACGTTAGTCATCAGTTCAAGTATACCTGTTTCTGGCTTTACTATAACCGCCCCTATGGCCATTACCGCTGCTATCAGAAATACTGCTCCCCATTCTACACCTGCCATCCACTGATGAAAGGTCAACAAAGGCTTTTTCTTGACCGGTATGATGCAGAGCAGGACAGTGCCAACGAGGGGAGGAATAACAACTCCCAAATCCTCAAAGTAGACGGATACTCCAGGCAACACCCTGCTCATTATGCTAGGTAGTAGCCAACATACAAACACTCCAAAGAATACCCATAAGGCTATTTTTTCTTCAGACTTCATGGGTTCTATTTTGTCCGCTTCTTTGCGGATATATTCATTAGCCATAGTACCGAACTTGCTCATGTCGGGGCGTATCACATAACGGAAAATCACAAGGAGCATCAAAAAAGTTAACAACCCCATAGGGATTCCGACGACCATCCACCCTGGGAAGCTGATGGTATAGCCTAGGTCCCTGAACACCCACTCCATACATATCAAATTGCTGCCATGACCAATGGGAGTCATGACGAAAGAAGCAGTGGCTGACCAGGCAATTCCCATTATGAACATAGCGGCAAAACGGGATCCCTTCTGGTAACCTACCCCTTCTAGTATAGACACGGCTATGGACATGAACAAAATGGTGGTAACGGCAGTGGACATAAGAGCACCCATGATGGTAACCGCAAGGAAGAACAGCGCCAATAACAACCAGGGGTGCCCTGTTGCGAATGGGCGTGTCAAGAACCACATAGCAAAGCGCCGACTGAAGCCGCTAAGTCTGATAGCTTCAGTCAGACCGAAGCAACTGATTATGAATATGGGTAGCCAACTGCCCATAGAGGTAGCAAACAGTGTAGTGGGGTTCATAACCCCCGCTAGTGCCAAAAGTGCGATGCATAGGGCGCTGGAAAATGCTGTATCGACGAATATCCACCAGAAGATGGTGCACAGAAAGACGCCTACTGTCTTCATGCCAAGTTCCGTAAGAGGGGCTAGAGGTGGTAGCAATAGGAAGACGATTAGTATTGCAGTCCCCAGCCCAGCTCCTACCCATTGAATGCCCTTCATTTGTTTATAAACTCCTTTCGAATCCTCCCTTACTTTCTACAAACCTAACACTCGGACAAAACAATTTTGCTATTGTAAGAACTCTATATTTTTTATCTTATCCCGTAATAAACAAGATATAAAACCCCAAGAGATATAGTGCTATCAGGACAATGGAATACCAGCTCACTCCAGGAGGCATCTTCTTCCGAGAAGTAGAGGCGAGTTCCACGACGATGACGCAGGTCATCAGGATAGCTATTAGACCGGAGAACACGTGGCTTATTGACACATTCTCGAAAAGCGGACCGGTTCTGTAAAACAGGTCATCCGAGGCAAGAACGATGCCCATATTAAACATGTTACTACCTAACATGTTGGCGACCGCCATATCGGCGGCGCCCATCCGGAGGGCAGTGATAGAAACCACCACTTCGGGTGTTGAGGTAACTGCAGCCAGGAAAAGACTGCCAACAAAAGTGGGGCCCCAGCCGGTAATCTCGGTAATTTCTTCTCCTACGAATGCCAGCCATAAAGCTCCGGCTATGACAAAGGCAGCCGCTATGCTGTAATACGTATACGCCCTCGGCAACGATATTCCTTCATAACGTGGTATCTTCACCTCCTCTGTAGCTTGAACTTGTTGACTTCGTTCATGAAGAAAAGCCCTCCTTAAGCTGAGTAAATAGACGGCCACAAGTAGCGGAGTGAAGATGCTTACCCAGCCGAGGTGAAGTCCTGAGATATTGGTGCTAAAAAAGATGGCGAGAGTAGCAAAGGCGATGAGTACTATGCTCAGTCCGCCCAATAGCAATTGCCCAATCCTTACCCTTATCAAGAGGGGCCCTTCTCGGTGTAGTATATCCAGCACAGCGATAATCATGAGATTGAACAAGTTGCTCCCGAAGGCATCACCCAAAGCCAGATTGGGGGCTCCTACTAAAGCGACGGCACTTATTCCAGTGAATAACTCAGGCAAGGAGGTGGCAGTAGCCATGAGTAATATGCCAATCCATAATCCACCCAGTCCGGTCTTCTCGGCAATAACATCCCCGTATCGAGCGAGCTTTGTCCCGGCAAAAAAGATAACGATAAGACAGAGAAGAAATTTTAACCAGACTAACCAGACCAAGGATTGAGACTCCTCATGGGAATAAACAACTTGCTGTTATCATACTGTATGAGAAGCCAAGCTGTAAAGCAGTCCGAGACTCATTTTCCTCAGAGTGGCTATAAAGCTGATGTGAATCTTCGGCGAAATCGGGGTAATTTAGTCAAGATTGATGAGAATGTCGGAATTAGTAAGAGCATACTCGAAAAACAGACAGGCGTTTGGTAAGTACTTACCAAACGCCTGTACTAACGTCTTCTTCTTATTACTACTTGACCGCTACTTGTTGAGCTTCAAGTTTTCGTAGTGGAAAGTATATGGGTTACCCGGATTAACCAGATAAGTACCCCCGACTACTTTCGGACCTACTCCCCAGTTGTAGGTCATTCGGAAAAGCGGGATGTGCCACAGGTCCTTCAAAGCAAGCTCGTTTATCTGCTTACCAATCGCAGTTAGCCTCGGGTCACCCACGGCATAACTCATTGACTCTTCGATAAGTTTCACCTGTGCTGGATTGCTCACGCCGGCACTCTGCAGAGAACCGCCAGCCATCTGGCTTTGCATCGCAGCGCCGGTATGGAGTATACCAACCCAGTATGGAACGGTGTGGATAGTCAGACCGCGGAGTGATTTCAGAGCCTTCGGGTCGCGGGCTGACGAGTTACGCAGGGTGGTATATGACGCTGCCTCCGTCGGAACAAGCTTGGCTCTAATATTAGAAGCATTCAGGTATGCCGCTACAGCTTCGTGCTCGTTCTTTCTCGCCATGGTGTAGGTTAAGGTAGTATCAAAACCATTGGGGTAGCCGGCATCAGCCAGAAGCTGTTTCGCTTTCACCGGGTCATAGGTGAGAGCTGGCAAGTTGGGGTCGTAGCCCTGGTTATAGGGGGCACAAAATTGGTTCCCCGCTACGGCATAGCCAGAGAAAATTTTCTCGCAGATTGTCTTCCGGTCGACGGCGAGGCTGACAGCCTGTCGTACCCGCAAGTCCAGTAACGGGCTATCTGCTACGCCAGCAACCATGTCATGCACAACAAAACTGTATTGGTAGACGTCATTGTTCGTGACTATCTGCAGGTTCTTGTCGGATGCTACATCACGGACGAAGTCTAAGTCAATATAGATAACGTCAGCTTCGCCGGTCTTTAGCATGGCTACTTTAGTCGTCGGCTCAGTAACGTTGAGAAGGTGAATCTTAGCTACAGTTGGAGTAACGCGGTAATGGTTCGGCAGGGCTTCAACATTTATAAATTGGTCCTGCTTGAAGTCGATTACCTTGAAAGGTCCGAGCCCCATGGGCGCAGCGGCAAACCCTGCCTGGCCCAGCTTTTCGTAGTAATCTTTGGGATATATCGCGCACGTAGCACTCAGTCGGTCAAAAAGTACCGGGAAAGCCATCTTGAGATTAAGGGCAACATGGTAATCGTCTACCGCTACGGCGTCCTTGACATACTTGATAAAGTCACCGCTGTAGTTAAACGTTGTGCCCGGTTCCGTGAACTTGCCGAAGGAGAATACGACATCCTTGGCGGTAAAGGGGTCACCGTTAGGCCACTTGAGTCCCTGCCGCAGGGTAAAATCTACCTTCGACCAGTTGTCAGCAATCTTCCAGGATTCAGCCAGGGCTGGTTGTATTGTGCCGGTACTACTTATATCAACGAGACTATCCCAGACCATTTGCCTGAACGAAGTCCCCCCGATGCTTGTAGTGGTCAATATGTCGCATGGCGGTCTCATTCCTGTAATGGTCGGTGCTAACGTTGTTATCTCGCCTGTGGGTCCCCCGGTTGGTCCTCCCGTGGTTGGCTCTCCGGTGGTCGGTCCCCCGGTGGTTGGCTCTTCGGCTGGGCCACATGATGCTAACAACAAGCCTATAACCGTGAGGATCCCAGCAGCCACCAGCAATTTTCGGTTTCTCAAAACCATTATTGACACCTCCTAAACTTAAGAATGCTTAACCAGCTTTCGTTATTAATACTGAATTCGTTCGCTAGTCGCCACCTCCTTTATAGCTTTGACCGCAACTTCTAGCAGCACTCGACACCTCACCCATAGTGCTCTCTACGCACAGTCGCGAAATCTCGCTATCACCTGTATTGAGCGTTCTTTATTAAAAGACTGTAACAGCTTTGTTGGGAAAATGTCAAGCCCTTGCATCAGGGTAAGGACTTAAATTGCTTTATAACCTATCTAGCTTCTTTAATGACGTAGTTTCGAAGTGTACCTATCGACTCTATTTTTATCTCTACTGTATCGCCGGGATGCATCGGACCAATACCGCCAGGGGTGCCGGTGGCAATAATATCACCCGGAAGGAGGGTCATTATATCGGATATGAAGTGTATCTGTTCTGAGATAGGGTAGATGAGGTCGTTTGTGATGCCCCACTGTTTGCGCTCACCATTTAGATAGGTCTCTAAGACAACATTCCCTGGGTCAAGCTCTGTCTCAATACAGGGACCGACGGCGGCAAAGGTATCAAAGCCCTTGGCTCGTGTCCACTGTCCATCTTTGGTTTGCAGGTCCCGAGCAGTTATATCGTTAAAGCAGGTATAGCCGAGAACGTAGTCCAGCGCATCTCCTACCGATACTCGACGTACCTTTTTCTTTATTACCACTCCCAGTTCGCCTTCATAGTCAACCCTGGTTGAGGATGGGGGATAAATAATGTTCTCCTCAGGCCCTATCATTGCCGTTGGTGGTTTGAGGAAGATTAACGGGGCTTCCGGCAGGGGCATGTTGATTTCTTTGGCATGGCTGCGGTAATTAAGACCTAAAGCTACTATTTTGGATGGCGTGCATGGAGAAAGAAGTTTGACCTCACGCAACTGGTAATAGCGGTCGGCAGGTTTGATGTGACGGAATGGTTTACCCTCAATAGCTTGAACGGTTTCTCTTTTTAATATCCCGTATTGAACTCTGTGGGCAACAGCAAAACGCACAATCTTCATAACTAAGAATTAAGTTTACTCCCATTAATCAATGGTTACAAGTCTATGCATCACAGGTTGCTTGGTGTGAAGATGTCCCTAGACTTTCTGAATTGACAATTGCTCAGGTTAGTGATAACGTAAAGCACAAACGCTGTATAAGAAGAGCACCTCTATAATTTCCTGTGGAGGAGTGTTTAGATGTGCGAGGGTATCGGAACCGTTGGACTAATACAATGGTGACGATACCTTTTTTATTTGGCTCAATTATACCGACAAAGGAGGTGATGATTAGCGAGCTAATAGCAGACTAATGGAAATGCAGTTTAGGGATTCTCTATTTTTAGGAGGTGGTAAAAATGGCTATGAAAAAGGGAAAATTGCTGGTGATAGCTGGGGTCCTCACAACAATAGGGCTCCTGCTGATATCATGCGGACCAGGGGCGGAACAGCCAGCCGCTGAACAGCCAACCACCGAACAGCTAACCACCGAACAGCCAATAGCGGAGAAGCCAGCAGTTGGAGGGCCTAAGGGCGAAGTAACAGTGGTAGAGACAAATTCGGGAGTCAGAAACATGTGTGACCAGCTAACTGCTACAAGCGTCAGCTCGGGTCCTATTAAGATGATGCTTTATGACAGTTTGACTTGGATAGACTCCGAAGCGAAGGTACAGCCAGCCCTGGCTGAATCCTGGAAAGTTGCCGACGACTGGTCGAAGATAGATTTTACCTTGCGACAGGGAATCAAATGGCCTAACGGTGCCCCTTTTACCGCCAAGGATGTTAAATTCTCCTTCGATAAGTTCATGGAAAAGACCACCATGTATCATTACGCCACTGATTTTCAGAAGTATGTTAAGGAAGTCAGGGTAGTAGACGATTATCATGTTAGCGTCTATTGTAACGAGCCTTTCCAGGTAATCTTTGACCGCCTTCAGGCATCGGCAGGGATGTTTCCCAAGGATTACTATGAGAAATTAGGTGCGGCTGAGTTTGCCGCCAAGCCGATGGGGCTAGGTCCATTCAAGGTGATTGACTTTAAGCAGGACCAATTTCTAAATGCTGAAGGCGTGGCGAACCATTATCGCCAGACTCCCTACGTTGAGAAGGTTCACCTTATCTACGTTCCTGAGGCGACAACTCAATTAGCGATGTTAAAAACGGGCGAAGCAGACATTATTGCTCTAAGTAGCGACCAAGTCCGTGATGTGCGAAACGACCCGAAACTGAGTATAATCACGAGTGGGGCCAGCGCCCAAACCACTATTCGTTTCCACGACGTGATGACTCCGGAGATATCGAGCCCGTTCCTGGACTTACGGGTGCGACAGGCAACAAGCCTTGCCATCGACCGGAAGACAGCCTGCGATAAGGCTTTCACTGGCTTCTGGGAGCCAGGGTACCAATACCTCGCCTTCTATAACCCCGGCTACGACCCCAATTATCCAGCTATCCCCTATGACCCCGTGAAGGCTAAGCAGCTTCTGGCTGATGCCGGATACCCTAATGGTTTCGATACTACGTTAACCTTCAGCACGGCTTCATCTAGCATAGGTAGCAAGACCATGTCTGAACTTATCGCATCATATTTATCGGTTGTTGGGATAAGATGCAAAATGATGCCGGTGGACGCTGGGACTTTTAGCACCCTATCAAACCAAACAGCCCGGGATGTACGTAGTCCAAAAGCACTGCGTGGGCTATCTACCAACAGCGTCCCTATGTGGGGTGGCATAATCCATAGCGGTGCCGCAATTGCCAGCCAGCTAACCAGCCATGGCTCCCTGATGGGTGCTGGCTGTTATAATTTAAAAACAGAGGCGCTTATCGACGAGTCAATGAACTATAATGTAGGCGACCCGAGGCTAGCAGAGATTGCTAAGAAGATAAACGAGACTGAATTGGCGGATATGTACCACTGCCCCCTCTGGTTTGGAAGCTCGCAATTTGCAGTGGGTCCGAAACTCGTCGCTGATAATTCTCTGTTAACGCCGGGTACGGGGTGGTATGGATTCCACTTTGAAAACATCAAACTTAAGTAATAACGAAGAGAAACTGGTGTGGCAGGCGTTGGGCACCTCCTAACCCAACGCCTGCCAAGATGACAGAAGAAGATGTTAATAATTCCTTAAAAGGGAGACAAGGAGGGTGAGAGATGGCAGGTCCACTTTCAGGCATAAAAGTAATAGACTTTTCGAGACAAATTGCTGGTCCTTATGCAACCCAGATGTTGGGTGACCTGGGGGCAGAAATCATTGTAATTGAGACTCCTGAGGCTGGTGAACGAGAGCAGGGAGAAAGTGTGGGCCCAAATTATAAAGGTCAGGGTTACCACTATCTGGCGTTTAATCGCAATAAGAAGAGTGTAGTCCTGGATTTGACTACGCCGTCGGGCAAGAAAGCATTTTATGACCTGGCCAAGGTCGCTGATGTAATATGTGATAACTTCAGAGCCGGTGTTATGGAAAGGCTAGATGCCGATTACGAAACGATAAAGAAGGTTAATCCCAGAATTATTACCTGTTCCATAACTGGCTGGGGAACGTCCGGTCCTAATGCTCACCGACCTTCCACAGATGTAATGATGCAGGGACATTGTGGTTTGCTAAGCATCACTGGTGAGCCAGGCGGAAAGCCAACAAAGCCAGGGGAGGCCGTTAGCGATAGTGTTTCCGGTATTTTTGCCGCTACGGGGATAATTACAGCCTTGTATAAGCGAGCGGTAACTGGCGAGGGCTGTAAAGTCGACGTGTCAATGTTGGCTGCTACTATGGCTCTTATGAATTATAGCTTTCAATACTATTTCTGTTCCGGCGTTGTTCCCCAACCCGTAGGCAGCGGGCATCTGACGCTTGTTCCCTGGGGTGCCCATAAGACACGAAATGGCTATGTTATCCTTCAGGGTGCCTCGCCCAAATTTTTCCGGCTTATAGGTGCTGAGTGGATGGCGGAAGACCCGAGATTTAAGGAGGCCGGACCCAGGCTAGAACACAAGGAGGAATTCACTAAGGAACTTGAGGAAGTGCTTTCGCAAAAGGATACCGAGGAATGGCTGAAAATCTTCCACGCAGAAGACATTAATTGCGGTTCCATCAATACGATAGATAAGGTAGTCGAGGATGCCCAGGTGAAGCACGAAGGAATAATTATTGAAATCGAAAGTCAGCTAGGCGGGATTCATAAGTTCATTGGGTGTCCCATAAAGATGGCGGGCCTTTCGCCGGAGGGATATACGGCACCGCCTCTTCACGGTCAGCATACGGAAGAGGTTCTGAGCAAAATACTCGGATATTCGGTGGAGCAGATAAGCAAGATTCAAAATGAGGCTGAAGTACATACTGAAGAAAGACAGAAACATGTCCTTAAAAGGAGGGTGTGACATTTCCAAAGTTCTGTTTGAATTTGGTTGATTCCGATGTTATCACTAGAAACTAAACAACTTTTTTAAAGATGTCATTTCAGCGCAGGCTGGAATCCAGTGGTAGGAAGAGGTAGAACTGGATTCTGGCTCCCGTATCAGGTACGGGACAGGTTTCGCCAGAATGACAACACACCAAAACCGAATAATATCTTTCTAAAAGACCCCTAGACTAAATGATAAAAAAGGGGTAAAATAAAGTAAATAAATCAATGAGAAGTAGGTAGTTATGGTTCTATTAGCTACTACTGATAATGGAATTAAAAAAGAAGCACTGGGCCGGTCCGGTTCAGTGCTTCTTAGGTTAAGTAAGGAGGTGTAGCGATGCAATCGAGCCTGATTGGAAAAATCGAAAAGGCTAAACGCTATGCTCAAGAGAAAGAGCGGGTTACCTTCTCCGAGCTTTCAGTTAGATTCCGGGGAGAGAATGACAATTATGATATCAGTTACCAAGATGGGAAGTGGCATTGCACTTGCCACTTTTTCTCCAGTTGGGGACTCTGCAGTCATACTATGGCTATGGAGCGAATCCTGAGCGAGATGCTCCCAAAAGAGGCTCTAACTTCTAAGATTGACGCCAAACTTTAAGTCTTGCTCTATCCTTAACCAGCAGGGACGAGCCGTCCTTAAAGAAGGTGTGATTATACCTTTTTCTGTTTCCACTTTCCCAGTCGGAAATATATTGTGTAGATGACCGCCCCGAGAACCATAGCCGCCACTATTGCCCAGCGTACCCCATAGACCCCGAGACCAGTAGCCCGGGGTAGAAAGTATGCGAGTGGTATTTGCACTAACCAGCCGGTTAGCAGGCTAACAAGCATTGGTGGTAAGGTATCGCCGGCACTAGAGATGCAACTCATCAATACACCAGCAAAACCCATCATCAAGTAACCAACCACTGCTATCCTCAGGAAAGTACTGGCTAATGCCACCAGTTCCGGATTAGCGTTGAAGATGCGAATTATGCTCTCCGCCCACAGTAGTATTGCCAGCGAACAGACTGCCATAAAACCTTCTGCTAAGCCCATTGCTAGCCAGCCACCCCTCTCTGCCCGTTCAGGTTGGTGTGCTCCCAGGTTTTGTCCTGCCAGGACACCGGCACCCATACCTAGTCCCATAACCGGAACGAATAGCATCATCTCTATTCTCTGGCAAAGAGTATGACCTGCCACAGCCAGAGTACCGAAGGGAACCATAAACCACATCATAATTACACCGCTAAGGGTTCTTTCCATGCCCATGACGGAGGCTGGAGTACCAACCTTCACCAGCCGCCATATAACATCGAAGTCAAGATGGAAATTGCTAAAGACTAACCGTAGCCGGGAGCGTCCGGTAAGGAGAATCCATAACCCGATGGTTGTCCCCAGGCTCTGAGAAATGACATTAGTTATAGCCGCTCCACTGACTCCCATTTGAGGAAAGAACCACCAGCCGAAGACCAGGAAGGGGCAGAGGGCTATATGGAAAAACCTGAAGACGACAGCTATCTTCATCGGGTTCATTGAATCCCCTGAGGCTTGCATGGTGGTATCAGTCATCATCCGGAAAGACATGGCTACCATGCCCACGAAGTTTATGCGCAAGTATGGCGCTCCTTGGGTGATAACATCAGCTTCCACCCCCAGAAGTCGCATTATCGGTTCAGCAAAGAAAATGCCAATTACCGCTGTAAAAATGGAAAAGGCAGTGCTGATGACAATGGCTTGCTTGGCGACATGGACGGCAGACTTTTCATCGCCGGCTCCTATAGAACGTGCCACCATGGCTCTCAAACCCATGAAGAGACCCATCAGCATTGAGTTCACCAGCATAACAATCATACCAGCAACACCGACGCCGGCAATTGCGGCTGCCCCCAGCTTGCCTACCCATATCATGTCAACAGTAGGCCCCAGCATATTGAGGCTGTTGCTCATTATCATTGGCCAGGATAGACTCAAAAGGTTGTGAAAGATGTTACCCTTGGTCCAGTCCCGGGTAAAAGCCGCCCCTCTCCGTGCCGAAACTCTTGTTTCTTCCATTGTTAGTTAACTCTCATTTAACGACCAATTTTTTGTCTGATACCCAACTATACCTTCTTCTGCTTCCACGTGCCCAGTGTGAAGTATGGGAGGTAAGCTATTGCCCTGGTGACAACGCCCGCCACAAGTGCCCAGCGCACTCCATAAACGCCAAGATTGCCCACTCGAGGTAGGAAATAGGCTAAAGGCATTTGTATCCCCCACATGGTTACGAGGGTAATCAGCATCACCGGTAGGGTGTCGCCGACACCTAGCAAAAATTGCTGTAATATCATGACAATGCCGAAGACCAAATAAGTTGCTATTTCTATCCTGAAAAAGATAGCAGTCAATTCTATTAAATCAGACTCTGGAGTAAAAATAAGAGCCAAGCCCTCGGCCCAGAACCAGATGACTATTGAAATAATGAACATGAGAATGGTACTCAGCCCTACTCCTAGCCATGCTGTTCTCTGTGCCCGTTCTGGCTGGCGCGCTCCCAGGTTTTGTCCTCCTAGCACCCCAGCTCCTATGCCCCAGGCAGCAACTGGCATGTGTATAAACTGGTCTACCCTCAGGCTCAGACTATGAGCCGCCACCGCCAGGGTGCCAAAGGGGACAAGGAACCATAGCACCATGAATTGGGCAAAACCTCTTTCCATACCGGTGATAGAACCGGGAAGGCCAATTTTCACTATGCGCCATATAACTTTGGGGTCGAGACGGAAGTTTCTAAAGGTTAATCGTAGCCGAGACCGTCCGGTGAGGAGAACCCACAGCCCGATAGACGCACCCAGACACTGAGAAGCGATGCCAGCCCAGGCGGCACCACTGGTCTCCAGACGTGGAAAAAACCACCAGCCAAAGACGAGGAAGGGGCAGAGCACAGCATGGAAAATAGTATAAACAATGGTTATTTTCATCGGGGTTATGGAGTCTCCCGATGCCTCCATGATAGCGTCGTTCATCATCCGGAAAACCATAAATACTCCCCCAACAAATGTTATACGCATATACGGAGCGCACTGGGCGGCTACGTCAGTCTCCACCCCTAAAAGAAGCAATATCGGCTCGGTAAGGAAGACACCTACTGCCGCCAAAAAGATAGCGAAGATGGCACTGATAACATAGCCTTGCTGTGCGGCATGAATCGCGCCCTGTTTATCCTCTGCACCAATCAGGCGGGCGATTAAAGCTCTTACACCGATGGTAAGCCCCTGCTTCAACGCCTCTGCCATCTGTGTAGCGATGGTGCCGATGCCCACCCCGGCAACAGAAGCTGCCCCCAACCTCCCCACCACTATCATGTCAATAGTAGGACGTACGGCCATGATAGTCCTGGTTACTATCATTGGCCAGGATAGAGACAAAAGGCTGCCAACGATGCTGCCTTTCGTCCAGTCCCGCTCAAGCGCTGTTCTTTTCACGATAGGACCCCTTATCTCTCCGTCGGTAGTATTCTTTTTCTTGCATTACACGGTTAGGCCGCGCATCTCTGCTTGCTCGATTGCCGCAGCGACCACGAACAGTGAGCCAGTAACGCAGACCATGTCCCTCTCTCCGGCTAGACTTAGAGCCAGAGGCAAAGCAATTGAAATATCATCTGTTGCCTGCGCTTTCACCCCGTGCCGGCTAAACTCAGCCACCAGAGGGGCGGTAGCTATAGCTCGGGGATGAATGGAGCGAGTGACAATCACTTTATCGAATAATGGCACTAATTCCGAGACTATTCCAGCTATGTCCTTATCGGATGAGGTGCCGATAATCAATATAGCATGTTCATAGTCAAAGTACTGCTCAAGAGCCTGTTTCAACTTGTGGGCTGAGTCGGTGTTGTGGGCACCATCGACTACCAGAAGGGGACGGCGGCTCAAAATCTGGAGTCTGCCTGGCCAGCTCACCTGTGACAGACCCTTAGTGATACTATCTGTAGAAATATGGAACCCCTTTTCAACCAGGACCTCCAGTGCGCCTACCGCTGTAGCCGCATTATCTAACTGATGCTGACCCAGCAGCGGGATTGATAATTCATAATTATCCAATCTTCCCTTTACCCGGAGTGATTGTTGGCTAAAATCAAAAGCGAGACTCTGCCAGGTAACATCTTTACCCACCCTTATCCACTTTGCCTTACGATTAAGACAGGTCTGTTCAAAGACCTGATTTACCTCCTCAACTTGCGTAGAGGTTACTACTATGCTATTAGGTTTAATAATGCCTGCCTTTTCAGTAGCAATTTTGGTTAAAGTGTCACCCAATACGTCCATGTGGTCGAAGCTAATTGAGGTGATGACACAAACCTCGGGTTGGACTACATTGGTGGCGTCAAGCCTGCCTCCCAGACCGACTTCGATTACCTGAAAATCTGCCCTCTTTTGCTGGAAATAGACAAAGCCCAGGGCAGTTATCACCTCGAAGGTGGTCAATTTGCCATAGGTGGCTTTCTCGTTTACCGCCTCAATCTCGGGTCGAAGTTTCTCCAGTAGAGATACTACTTCTTCATCAGCGATTAGTTTATTATCAATCCGGATACGCTCGTTAAAGGTATGCAGATGAGGCGAGGTATAGAGGCCAGTAGAATAACCGGAGGCAGTAAGTGCCGATGCTACCATAGCAGCCACGCTTCCCTTCCCTTTGGTACCGGCAATATGAACGGTCCCGGTTTTCAGGTGAGGATTGCCTAACCGAGCCAAGAGTTCATCTACGCGCCGGAGGTCATAACGGTCTGGCTCGTGTGGCCTGGCGACAGTCTCATAGTCAATAAAACTATAAATATAATCTAGAGCTTGCTGATATCGTGTATTCATCAGCATACCCCCTGTCCCTCGTAAAGATTAACGCCAATTATAGCACTGCGATTAATACCCAACAAGCAAGGAATTTGAGATTATTTATTAACCTCGCCCCCTTCTTCTCTCTCCTGGGAAAGAGATTTTGCCTCAAAGTCATTCTGAGGAGTCCCGATAAAGTCGGGACGACGAAGAATCCGTTCTTGGAGTGGGATAGGGCAGATTCTTCGCTATGCTCAGAATGACATGAATGTAGTACTTTAAGGGCAAGATTTGAGAGAGTGGGAAGATTTGTAAGAGGGGCGAATTCCCTCTTTGTTCTCTTCCCCCTTCCCTTACTAAGGGAAGGGGGTCAGGGGGATAGGTTGCTGCACAATCCCTTGGTAATGACTGGACTACTATGATATTATAGGGGCGAAACTTTAGCCATTGGTAGTTAAACGGATTCGTCACGAAGGGTATGCAGTTGGCAGTCGTGTTTAGCTGCCTTAGGGGGTAAACCAATCTGCAAAAAATAAACAATTATGGAGATTTCTAATGAGCAAAACTAAGATAGGCATCATCAATGTTACTGGCTATGCCGGTGTTGAGCTGGCAAGATTACTATATCAGCACCCTGAGGTAGAGCTTACCTCGGCTACTGGGCGGAGTGCCTCCGGACAGAAGCTAGGCACAGTTTTTCCCCACCTGGCTCGCATCGACCTGACTATTACCGCTGAACTGGGAGAAGTTGATGTCGCCTTCTCCGCTATGCCCCAGAAAGAAAGTGCTCAAGAGATTATTCCTTTAGTCAAAAAGGGCATCAGGGTTATAGATATCAGTGCCGATTTCAGGCTGAAGGACCCTGCCCTTTACCCAACCTGGTATGGTTTTACCCACCCGGCTCCAGAACTGCTAAAACAGGCAGTCTTTGGTTTGCCCGAGCTGTACAAATCGCAGATTGCCTCTGCCCAACTGGTGGCTAACCCTGGTTGCTATCCCACCAGTGCTATTCTAGCTTTAGCCCCGGCACTTAAGGAGGGTCTGGTTGCGCCTGACATCATTATCGATAGCAAGTCGGGTGTTTCCGGGGCTGGTAGAACACTCAGTCTGGGGACTCATTACTCGGAGGTCAATGAGGATGTCTCCGCTTATTCCCTGTCAGGACATCGCCACCTGCCCGAGATTACTCAGGAGTTACAGCTTCTCAGTCCTCAAAAGCCACTTTCTGTGGTCTTTGTTCCCCATTTGATACCGATGACCCGGGGGATATTGACTACCGGTTACGCCAGTCTCGATAAAGGTAAACTCGCTTCGGGTAATAAGGGAAAAGAAGAATTAATGAATCTCTACCTCAACTTCTACAAAGGCATGCCTTTTGTCAAGGTAGTTGGGTATTCGCCGCATACTAAATATACCTGGGGAAATAACGATTGCATAATTCACCCCATTACTGACCCCAGCGGAGAGAAGCTCATCGTTATTAGCGCCATCGACAACCTGGTTAAGGGAGCCGCCGGACAAGCTATCCAGAATATGAATATTATGCTTGGCTTACCTGAGACGATGGGACTACAAGGACTGGCGGTTTATCCGTAAAAACCCCGAATATTGTCCGAATTCATTTTACTCAAACTTAGTTGTTGCTGTCATTGCGAGTCCCGATGAAATCGGGACTCGCAATCTGGATGAGTAGGGATGAGAGTGCTTCGTCATCCGCCTTAGGCGGATTCTTCACAATGACCATCATGATTGAGAAGAACCCTTAAATTGACCAGCTGTTCTCAGGTGTGGTAGGATTTAATTATAGACGAAAGGAAAAGAGCATTCAGCCCGAAGGAGGAGTTATGACGCGGGAGCAGGTAGAGGCAGTATTAAATAAGATAAGGCCGATGCTGGTTGCCGATGGTGGTAACGTCGAACTGGTCGATGTCAATAACGGTACGGTTAAGGTAAGATTAACCGGCGCCTGCGGTGGCTGACCGATGTCGACTATGACTTTGAAGATGGGGATTGAACAAATCCTGAAGAGGGAAATCCCCGAAGTAAAAGAGGTAGTCGCTGTTTCCTCGGTCGAGGAATAATATAAGACACTAACTGCAGCAATAGCAAGCGGACGTCGTATTTCTGGCTCGTGAGTTGGCAGGTTTTTTGCCGTTTCACCAGCCGAAGAAGCGTAATATTGCTTCCCATCCGTAAGCGCCAGCCAGAGAAACGCTGGTGTATTTCAATACCTTGCCAAACCATAAAGCAATGGTGAGCTTCCATATAGGGAAGCGAAGGAGTCCAGCGACCATACCCATCACATCGAAGGGCAGGGGAGTCACGGCAAAAACAAAGATAGTCATAACTCCCCATTTCCTTAGCCATTGCACTGAGTGGTCGTAAAGCTTTCGGTTTTCTATAACCCCTCGTCCACTATAACCTAATAGATAAGAAGTCAGTTCCCCTATAGTCCCACCGGTAGCACCAGCCAGCCCTATCAGGATTGGATTGAAAGTAGCACCGAGAGCAAAGAGCATCAGGAAACCAGGTGCGGGTAAGATGATAGTAGCGTTACAGACCAGGCAGATAAGGAAGGCACCCAGATAGCCGTAATTGCCTAATGCAGCTACTTTGTCCCGGTAAAGGAAAATTATAGCCATGATGGCTATCACCAGGAGTAGCATCAATAAGGGGATAATTCTTTTCTTAAATCCTTGTCGCTTCTCCATTTTACCCTGTTCACTGTATAGTTATATTATTCGGCTGTATTGCCGACCGGTAGCATCTCTGCTATAATCCACTCGTTAGCCCCCATCGTCTAGAGGCCTAGGACAGCACCCTTTCAAGGTGTAGACAGCGATTCGAATTCGCTTGGGGGCGCCAATTTACTTGACTCAGAATTTTCCCTTTAGCTTCTGGTAGGTCTCAGCCAGGGCTTCAGAAACTACCTTCACATCAGATATTACTGGCATAAAGTTGGTATCACCCAGCCACCGGGGCACGATGTGGGTATGGATATGACCCTCGATGCCGGCGCCAGCCACCTTGCCGATGTTCATGCCCAGATTAAATCCGTCGGAACTAAACGCCTGCTTTAGAATTTTGATGCTTCGACTAACTATATCGAAGTGCTCGTGAAGCTCTTCATCAGTCAGTTCTTCCAGACTGGCTACGTGCCGATATGGAACTACCATAAGGTGCCCCGGACTATAGGGGTAGCTATTCATAATGACAAAGTTCTTGCCTCCACGGTACAGGATGTAGTTCATAGCATCATTCTCTTGCTCTTGCCCGGGCTTTTCACACAGGATACAGCCTTTACCTTTTTTCATCTGAACATATTCCATACGCCATGGTGCCCAAAGGTGTTTCATACGCTCTCCTTAACTACTGGCTGACTCCACTATTTTAGTCCACAACTCTTTAAGCGTCAAAGAACTTTAACTGAGTCTTTTAGTAACCTATCCCATAACGAGGCGTATTAGGGGGCGGAGCCCCTCTAAAAGCGAGGAGATTGCCACGCCCCGATTTCATCGGGGCTCGCAATGACAGCTAAGTTCCAGGTTGCTTCGTCGCCTTGATTCTATCGGGACTCCTCGCAATGACACAGTAGAAAGGTGTTTAAGAGGTAATTGTTATTAAACAATTAGCGCCCTTCCGGTATGTTTCCGTAGAAATCCGACAGTCCATGTAAAATCATGGACATGCAGAATAGCACTTTAATTACTCTGGCTTGGGAGCTTTACGAAGAGGGGATGCCGAAGCTAAGAATCGCAGCGAGACTGGGTAAACATCGG
>JAZDPB010000100.1:0-2351 GCA_043797985.1 Chloroflexota bacterium | reverse complement strand
CCCGAATACGCTAAACGGCTAGGTGAGAACGGCCGGGAGCATGTCCGACAGAACTTCCTGATAACCCGCGATATCAGAGACCACCTACTTCTGTTCCTTGCCTTGGACCATCCCGGGGACTTTATATATTTGTAAACAATTTTCCTAGACTATGATTGTATCGGGGGCTGTGACGGCTCAAGAGAGGACTTGTCTGCATAAGGAGAGCCGTTAATATCGTCAGGTAAAGAGGGTGGTCAGCATTAAACAGAAGGCTTTCTTCAATGTGGCGGAAAAGAAACCTCACCTCTATCTCGTCCTGATTGGGCTCTGGCTTCTAATCCTGGCTATCTCGGCACCCAGCTTATGGCGCACGTTCATGGGTCTGGATTCAGTGTTAGCCGAAGTCCTGTTTATTCCCTTTGTCGGCTGTCTTGCCTTATTCTGGTTCTACGGTCTCTACCACTTGGTATTCTTGGTGTTTTCCTACCTACCCGGACCAGACCTGGGAACAAAGGCGCGAGCCTTGGCAGAAGGTGCGCCTGTGTCCAAGGTTGCGATTATCTACTGTACCTACAATGACTTCAACAGAGATGCGGCTTTAACTTGTCTCGGACAGGACTACCCAGACTATCATGTGTTTATTCTCGATGTGAGCACTGATGAGGACATGAGAAAGCAAGTGGACACTTTCCATGATGAGTTTACCTCTGCTAGTACCTTGGTTCGTTTACCACCGAGGCCAGGGTTTAAGGCTCGCAGCCTGAACGATACCTTAAAGACTACGGTGGGAGATGATTACCAATTCTTCGCCGTTTGTGACTCTGATAATTATTGGCCACCTGATTTTTTATCACGTACCATCCCTTATTTTCTGCTGGATGAACGGGTAGCCTTTGTGCAAGCCAAAGCTACTAGCAGTGGTCATAGCCAGGGGAAGTTTGCTCATGACTTCGAGGTAGCGATTGACGCTTCCTGGACACTCCATCAATTAGCTAGAGATAGATATGGGCTCCTGATGTGCATGGGTCACAGCGTTGTTGTGCGACGGGAAGCTTGGGAGAAGGTGGGCGGCTACCCGGAAATTGTTCAGGAAGATACTGCCTTTACTATGCGCTTAAGGGAACACGGCTGCTATGGCTTGTTTGCCCCGGAGGTAGTTTGCAGCGAAGAATTCCCCGAGGACTTCAGACGCTGGCGTCGGCGTCAGTTTCGTTTGGTGCAGGCAGATACGGAGATATTGTCCACCCAGATACCGGAATTTTTCAGGAATAAGAATATCTCCTTCATAGAGAAGCTAGATCTCCTGACACGCACCATAAGACTTCCCTCACAAGCATTGACTCTTACTTTTCTTCTGCTTGCCTTTCCTTTGATTCCCCTAGCAAACAAAGGCGTGCTTTCCGTTGCTTCTTTGGACGGCACATTTGGCTTCATGCTTTCATCACACCTGATGACGGTTACATTACTAGCGGCAGCTGCTCCACTTTTCCCTTTTCTTGTTTACCTGAAACGGAAGCCGCTAAAACTGTTACCTCTCGTATTTCGCAGTACTACGCTTCATTGTTCCTTCTTGGCGCTAGCCGTTACTAGCTTTGTGGCCTATGTTTTGAGAGGAAGAGCCATGTTCTTGGTAACTGGGGCTCAAGATGGCGCCGCCGTACGGAGTGAGGCGAGAGGAGGAGTGAGGCGCTTTTTGCAGAGATTAAGCCCTGATAGCCAATTTGTTAAAGCTCTTGACATCGGGGTGGGGTTGGTCTTGGGGTATGTCGGGCTATCCAGCGGTAGTCTTGCCATCGTTGGCACTGCTTCTATTCTCTTGATGTCGCCAGCAATACACCGATACGGCTGGGATAACAAGGTGATATTGATAGCCGTACACTTGCCTTTTGCTTTATTTATATCTGGTCTTGCAATTAGCTTGTCCTCAGGCTTTGGTGCTCAAAGCCAGTACTTGGCGCTGGCAGTCCTCTCTGTTCTTCTATTCTAGGGCTGGACAAGTTCAACGCGTACTAGAAAAAGAGGGTAACTATCGTCTGTACCGATGATTACGCATTACTCGCGGCCCGCTGCAGTGATACTTTTCGATGCCCCCCCGCTCCCTGAATAGCCAGTTTCTCAGAATCAGCGGAGGTATTATTGTTGTCAAAAGACTCATCAAAATCAACGCCGAGTAAGTACTCTGATTTATAAGATTTTGGTTGAGTCCAATAAGTGCCACAATCATGGCCACTTCTCCGCGGGGCACCATTCCCACGCCAATAATCATAGAATCTTTAATGCTCATACGTTGAATTATGGCTGGAATCCCGCATCCAATAATCTTAGTAAGTATAGCAACGGCGGATAAAGCCAATACGAACCACAGCAAA
>JAZDPB010000078.1:0-2097 GCA_043797985.1 Chloroflexota bacterium | reverse complement strand
CTTGTTCGAGTCTCCGTTTCCCATAAGCCTGAGCACATCGACTTCCCTCCCGGTGAGGTGAGCCGCCGCAGTCGTGCGCTCGGCAAGCGTCTTCCGGCCATTTTCAATCAAATTCTCCACGGCAGTGCGCAGCACTGCCGTCTGCATCTGCATGCCGCCTTCGACCACACGATAGATGCTCTGCAGCAACACTTCCGGTGACATGTCCTTAAGGAAGATGTATCCCCCTGCGCCCGCGTGGATGGCGTCAATTACATAAGAATCGTTTAGGTTCTCCGTCAGCACCAGGACAGCTACCTCTGGGAATTCCTGCTTGATAAGCCTAGTAGCTTGCACGCCATCTATTTTGCCGCTCCGAGTCTCGGTCAACACGACGTGTACAGCTTGTCCCCGGTCACGTGCTCGTTTAATATGCTGAAGAGCTTGATGCTCATCTGGAGCATCTCCAATTACTTCAATTCCATCGTCTTTAGTCAGGATAGCCTGCAGACCCTCCCGAACAACTGGATTGAAATCAATCATCAGGACTCCCATTTTTTTAGGTTTGCGTTCTTTGGCTGACATCGTTTCACCTCCTTAATCCATTTTTAACAACATAATTTTTATGAGATTCAAAGAATATACTGTAACCTGATTTGACCTTACGGGAACCTCAATTTTATATAAACCCAGAATATGCATAGGGTAAGGAATCGGGGGGTACAAAGGTATATTGCGGTGGCTCTTTTTCAGCTACAATGTAGCTATGAACAATAAATCACAAACCACTCACCCAAAAGGTGAGCGAAGAAAAAGAGGCACCATGGCAAGTGTAGATAGAATTGGGCAGATACACAAGGGCGAAGTAAAGGTTGAGTTTACCGGCAAGAATATCACCCCATTCGGGGGTATTGGCTTGTTCAGCAAGTTCGTAAGGAAATTATGTATCGAAGGGAGCCTGGATAACATACCGGGCATTGGTGCGTGTAACATCGGGAAAAAGATAGTGTCCATCATTCACGGGTTTGCCTGCGGTCTGGAACGGCCTTCTGATACCGAGGTTTTGCAAAAGGATGAGGTCTTTCATGCTGTAACAGGCCAGGATTATCCTGACCAGACAACCTTTAGTCGCTTCCTCAAATCATGTACCGTGAAAGGAGCAGCGGCGATTGAAGATATTGGTACCCGCAAGTTATTTCGGGTCAGAAATAACTTCCGGGACTTTCTGAAACTTACCCTGGATTTAGACTCTCATGTGAAGACGGTGTACGGTGCTCAACAACGGGCTAAAGTAGGCTATAACCCGAAGAAACCCGGGCGGAAAAGCTACCATCCCTTGTTATGTTTCATTGGGGAAACCAGGGATTTCCTGATGGGTAAATTTCGTGCCGGTGACAGATATACCAGCACCGGGGCAGTGGATCTTCTCAAAGAGTGTCTGTCACTAATCCCGCGACACATCATGCAGCTATACTTGAGGGCTGATTCCGGCTTTTTCTCCTATGATTTCCTGAAGTTTTTGGTAAGCAATCACATCAAGTATGCGGTGGTGGCTAAACTATACAACACGATTCAGGGGAAATTAGGCGGTCTGGATTACCGTGATATCGGTCGTAACGTAGCCGTTAGTGAATTCGAACATTGCCTGACGAAAGGCAAGAAAGTGTTATCTCTCCGTATGATCGTCATCAGTAAAGAGGTAAAGGGAGATGAGCAAGCCACCAAGAAACAACCACGGCTGCTTGAACTCAAGGGATATAGCTATCAGGTGATCGCCACCAACATCAGGGAGGAAAAACCGGAGGAGGTATGGCGTTTCTACAATGGACGGGCCAATGTCGAGAACATGATAAAAGAGGCTGCCGCCGGCTTTGGCATGGATGAGAGTCCCTCGCACTGGTATGCGGGCAACATGACCTATTTTTACATTGGCATGTTGGCCTACAATCTGATGAACTGGTTTAAGGAATTGGTATTAGAGCAGAAACAACACAAAGCGATGCTAAAAAGGCTGAGGAACCGCTTCATCCTGATAGCCGCAAAGCTGGTACATACCGGCCGGACATCTATCCTGAAACTATCTCAGAACTACCCCTGGCAAGAGGAGTACCGGAAGGC
>JAZDPB010000049.1:0-36214 GCA_043797985.1 Chloroflexota bacterium | reverse complement strand
CTGACCTCTCGATTAAGACCGGGAAATACGAGAGTGAGCTTGCCTTGAATATCCTGATTGCCGAGCTATGTCAACGAGGCAAAGTAAAGATTGCCTAAAAGGTGTTTGGTGTCATTGCGAGGAGTCCCGATGAGTCGGGACGACGAGGCAATCCGTCATATTACGGAATTTACGGGTTGCTTCGCTAACGCTCGCAATGACAATTTGAATTAATAAAAATCTTAGAATGGTAAAGTGATGTTTGGTAAGCCAGAGGTTAGGGAACGGGAACTACCGGTCTTAGCCGTAGACCTGGGAGGCACGAAGATAATCGTCGCTCTTATTTCTAATAGGGGTGAGATGCTCGCCAGTGAGTCCCGCCCGACTTTAGCTGATGAAGGGCACGAGACGGTAATTAAGAGGATATTTGCAGCTATAGACCACCTGCTTACGCTTAGAAGCACAAGCTCATCTCAGCTACATAGCATCAGTATCGCTGCCGCTGGCGCTATTGACACGAAGAAGGGGATAATCACCATATCGCCCAACCTTCCTGGCTGGATTAATATACCGCTAAGAAGTATTGTCGAAGAGCAATATAAGGTTAATGTCTTCCTGCTCAATGATGCCAACGCTGCTGCTTTAGGTGAACACCGTTTTGGCGCTGGGAAGGGGGCAAACAATCTCATTTATATTACGGTAAGCACCGGCATCGGTGGTGGGATTATCATTGACGGCAGGTTATATTCTGGCGCATCTGGTGGTGCTGGTGAGGTAGGGCATATGACTATTGATACGAATGGGCCTGTGTGCAACTGCGGTAATATCGGCTGTTGGGAAACTTTGGCTTCGGGTACTGCTCTGGCTAAAAAAGCAATAAGGCGCATCAACGCGGGTGAAAAGTCGTTACTCACTGAGATGGTAGAGGGTAAGATAGAAAATATCACCGCTAAGGAAGTATCGCTGGCGGCCCAGAATGGAGACCATTTAGCCTCTGAAGTTGTCACTAGAGTGATAAACTATCTGGGGATAGGCATGGTTAATCTGGTCAATATCTTGAACCCGGAGATAATCATTGTTGGTGGTGGCATGTCAAAAATGGGAGATCTTTTGTTTGACCCGCTCAGACAGATAGTTAGGGAAAGAGCCTTTAAGCTGTCGGCTCAGGCAGTGCGCATCGTCCCGGCTCAGCTTGGTGACGATGCTGGAGTAATTGGTGCCGCTGTATTTGCCTTTCAACAAGGACTAGATTAAGAATGAGAGTAAGGGTCGTTTGACTGTTTAACCTGTCATTGCGAGCGAAGCGAAGCAATCCGTTATTGATTTTGCGGATTGCTTCGGTACTTTGTGCCTCGCAATGACAAATAAACCTGAGAGCAATCTCATTGACAGTCAATCTCAGTTACACTAAAATCGTTGTTAATTGTTGCTATTGGAAAGTGTGATTAATAAGTGACTAGTGATGAACTTAGAGCGGCATTTTTAAGCTTCTTCGAGGGTAAAGGGCACACAATTATCCCCAGCTCTTCCTTGATACCTCAAGACGACCCCACATTACTACTTACGACTGCGGGCATGGTGCAATTTAAGCCTTATTACCTGGGCAAAGCCATTCCGCCAAATCCCCGCCTGGCATCCTGCCAGAAGTGTTTTCGCACTACCGATATCGAATCGGTAGGTGACCCTAAACACCTTACCTTCTTTGAAATGCTGGGTAACTTCAGTATCGGTGACTACTTTAAGCAGGAATCTATCACCTGGGCATGGGAGTTCGTTACCCGCAAATTGTTGCTGCCACCTCAGCGCTTATGGGCAACCGTCTTCCTTGATGATGACGAGTCTTTCGATATCTGGCGGAAAATAGGCATTCCCGAACAAAGAATAGTTAGGCTCGGTGAGAAGGATAACTTTTGGGGACCGGCCGGTGACTCCGGGCCCTGTGGTCCATGTAGCGAGATTCACTATGATTTCGGGGAGGAAGTTGGTTGTAAAGAGGCTGGGTGTGCTCCGGGTTGTGATTGCGGACGGTTTTCTGAAATCTGGAACCTGGTGTTCACTCAATATAACCAGGATAAAGACGGGCATCGCACTCTGCTACCCAAACCTAACATCGATACCGGTATGGGTTTGGAAAGAACCGCCGCCGTAGTGCAAGGTAAGGCCTCCGTCTATGAAACTGACCTTTTCGCTCCTTTACTGGAGCGTATATCCGGGCTTACCGGGAAGAGGTATGGCGCTGATGATGTTACGGATAATGCCATGAGAGTGATTGCTGAGCATAGCCGTGGCATTGCCTTCCTTATCGCCGATGGGGTGATGCCCAGCAACGAGGGGCGGGGCTATGTTTTGCGCCGTTTGTTACGCCGTGCCGCGCTCTTCGGTCGAAGATTAGGACTGGATAAACCCTTCCTGTCAGAAACAGCAACGACTACAATCAAGCAGATGGAACATGTTTACCCTGAAGTAGGACAAAGACAGGACTTTATTCTCAGGGTAATTGAGCTTGAAGAGACGAGGTTTGGTGAGACACTTAATACTGGCCTGGAGCTGATCGAGAATATTATGGCTAAGTTACAGACCGGCAGTGTGAGAGAGATATCGGGGGAAGATGCCTTTAAGCTGAACGATACCTATGGTTTTCCGGTAGAGCTTACCAAGGAGATTGCTGCCGGTCATGGCTTCTCTGTGGATTTAGCTGGCTTTGAAAAGGAGATGGAGAAGCAGCGTGAGCGGGCTAGAGCCGCACAGAAGTTCGTAGTTACTGGAGAAGCCCATTTACGCGGAGCAGGGAGGCTCACGGTTGCGGCACAAGCTATCCACCCGTTCGTTGGTTATAAAAATCTCACCCATAAATCTAAAATCTTTGAACTCTTGGCTAATAACAAATCTGTAGATAAGATAGAAGAAGGACAGGAAGCGAGCCTGATTTTAGAATCTACCCCGTTTTACGGAGAGATGGGGGGACAGGTTGGTGATATCGGTGAAATACGAAGTTCCACGGGGCGTTTCGTGGTTACCAATACTATTCGGTTGCCGCCGGATATTATTGTTCACCAGGGACGTGTTGCCGAGGGTGGACTGAGGGTAGGAGATGAAGTGGAAGCTGAGGTTAACAAGGAGCATCGGTTCGATATTGCCCGTAATCACACGGCTACTCATTTACTTCAAGCAGCGCTCCGGCATGTGTTAGGAGAGCATGTCCAGCAAAGAGGTTCACTGGTAGGCCCGGAGCGATTTAGCTTCGATTTTTCTCACCTGACAGCGGTGACGCCAGAAGAAATACAAGAAGCGCAGCATATTGTCAACGATAATATTCGTCAGAACCTGGCGGTATATGATGAAGAGATTCCATACAAAAAGGCTATTGAAGAAAAGGTGATGGCACTGTTTGGTGAAAAATATGGCGATGTAGTTCGTGTGCTCAGGATTGGGAAACCGCCGATTAGTGCTGAATTATGTGGGGGTACCCATGTCGTTACCACGGGGGAGATAGGCTTTTTTTACATTCTTGGTGAGCATAGCATTGGTGCTGGCTTGCGTCGCATCGAAGCCATCACTGGAAGGAAAGCCGAGGCACTCATCGAAAAGCGACTTTCTGGTTTGACTGCGCTTGCCAATAAACTGGGTGCTGAGACAGATAATGCCCTTGAGAAAGCCGAGCAACTACTTTCTGAGCTAGATAGAGAGCGTCGGCGGACTCAAGCTTTAGAGAGTGAGCAGGCTAAGAGGATAGCCGAGTCTTTAGTAAATCAGACAGAGGTACTTAACGGGATAAAGGTGTTGGTAGCCAAGGTGCCATCTTCCCGATTGGAGTTGCTAAGGGAAATGAGCGACCTGCTCAGGGAACAACTGAAAAGCGTGCTGGTAGTTCTAGGCACAATCTACGAAGATAAACCGGTTTTTCTAGCTATGGTAACCCCTGATTTGGTGGCTAAAGGCTATGATGCCGGTAGAATAGTCAAGGAGGTAGCCAAGGTAACTGGAGGTGGTGGTGGGGGCAAGGCAACGTTAGCTCAGGCTGGCGGCTAGTATAAGTATAAGTTAGACGAAGCCCTTCAGGTGGTGAAAAGGCTAATTTAGGTTGTCTGGTTGGGGGATTAAAAGGGGCGAAGCTCCTTTTAAAATGAGAGTCAAAGAGAGGCGAAGTCTCTCTAAAATAAATGAAGCTGTCTAGAAATGTCATTGCTTCGCCCTCGCAATGACAAATGAACCTTTTCGGACAGACTTAGACAGGGATTAGGGTTTTCGAGGTATAAATAAACTTGAGGACTAACAATGCGTAAACTGGGACTTGATATCGGAGATAAGAGGATTGGGGTAGCTCTCAGCGACCCGGGTGGCATACTGGCGAGCCCGTTTACTATTATTGATTGTAAAGACGAGAAGCAAGATATTGAGACAATTATTAACATCGTTAATCAGCATGAGGTCGAGCAGATTATAGTTGGTCTACCACGTTCTCTGGATGGTAGCATTGGTAGGCAGGCGCAAAAAGTAGAGGCATTTGTTCAGAAATTGCGTAGCCAGACGGAAATTCCACTGGAGTTCAGAGATGAGCGATTGACTACGGTATCGGCGAGGCGATTGATGCGGGAGGCGAGTACCAAAAAGAGTAAAAGAAAAGTCAGGGATGATGCTGTAGCTGCCGCCCTTATTCTGCAAGGTTATCTCGATGAAACCAAAAGTAATTAAAGACTACATCGGAGTGTTAAAACCTCGTGAGAGTGGCTTACTGACCTTTATCGGTGTTTGTGCTGCTATCATTGCTGGTGCCGGGCACCCCCCCTTAGATAGGCTCCTTCTGGCGATGATTGCTATTTTGTTAGGCAGCGCCGGGGCTAATGGGCTGACCAATTATTTTGACCGCGATATTGACGCTAGGATGCAGCGTACTAGACGCAGGGCCTTGCCCTCAAAGCGTATCGAGCCGCCGGAAAGGGTATTGGCCTTAAGTATATGCTTGGTTGTTATCGGTCTGGCTCTCGCCTTGTGGCTACAACCACTCTGCTTTTTATTTGGCGTAGTCGGAACCATGGCTTCCGTAGTCTGGCGGAAGAGAGCAACCTGTGTTATTCCTCAGGGTATGCTTGCCAGTTGCGCTCCGGTTCTTGTTGGATGGTTTGCTATCAAGCCTGCTTTTGGCTGGGAGATATTGCTACTATGCACTCTTATTGCGGTCTGGTTGCCGCTTCATGTCTGGAGTGTCATGATTGCTAATCGGGAAGACTATATTGGTGCCGGACTGACCTACTTCCCGATGAGCCGGGAGACCAGGGAAGCAGTAAAGGTGCTGCTATTATTTAGCCTGGTGCTTTGTGCTGCTGCCATTACTCTTTATTTTATTGGTGGCTTCACCATTCTCTACCTGATAGTAGCAAGTCTATTGAGCATTGCGATGCTCTTTGCCAGCGTAAGACTGGTGATTTCCCGCGCTTCTAAGGATGCCTGGATGCTATATAAGCTATCGGCTTTCCCGTATCTGGGATTAATCTTCCTTGCTTTGTGTCTGGATATCTGGATGTTATGAGATTGCTATTGGCTCTACCTTAATGTTATGTGGTTTATTAACCTCACCCTTTTCTTCCCTTTCTCCTTAGTTGGAAGGAGAGAAGGAAGAAAGATAAAAGAGGGTCATTAGCCCTCTTAAACTCCCAACTTAGGGGAAGAAATGTGAGAGAAGGTGCGGAAGGCTCCCTCTCCACTTATACGCTCCTTCCTTTGGGAAGAACAAGGGGGACTAAGGGGATTGGGTTTAGTAAACAGAGAGGTTGCCACGTCGTCCCGACTTTATCGGGACTCCTCGCAATGACACAAACCAAAGTGGGAGTTTTAGAGGGGCTTCGCCCCTCTAAAGAAATTCCTTCCCCCTTCCCCTTGCTAAGGGGAAGGGGGATAAAGGGGATAGGGTTTATTGAGTAAGATACAAATAGTGGGGCTAGGCGCACTGAACATAGACAGGATTGGCCAGGTGGAGCGCTTTCTGGGAGACGCAGAGACAGCGGACGATGCTCCCAAATACAGGGAAACAGAGCTAAAATGGCTGGGCACCTTCCCCGGCGGCTCAGCAGCCAATACTATCTATGGGCTAGCCAGGCTCGGCATAAATGCTGGCTTTATCGGCGCTATCGGTGATGATAACGAAGGCAAGGCACTACGGCAAGATTTCCAGAAGGTTGGAGTGGACACCAGCCAAATCAAAGTAAAGCCACATGCAAAAACCGGCGTAGCTCTATGCATCAGTGATAAGCTTAATTTTCGTTCCATCCATGTTACGCCCGGGGCAAACAGCCTGCTAACAATGGATGATATAGATTTGGGCTATATAAACCAGGCAGAAATGCTCCATATTTCGTCATTTGTCGATGATGCTCAGTTGAGTATTTTGCTGGCACTGATGGATAAATTGGACACCTCGGTCAAAGTGAGTTTTTCCCTGGGGGCATTGTATGCCTCCAAGGGACTTGCAGCCCTGACGTCGATATTAGCCAGAACATACGTCCTTTTCATAAACGAGAGCGAAATGAGGCAACTGACCGGGGGGGATTTCAGTTCTGGTGCCAGGCACTGCCTTGACCTGGGCTGCCACATTGTTGTCGTCACCCTGGGTCAGGGTGTGAGCTATAAAACTGTCACGGCAACCAGCTACATCAGAACCAATGAGCGTGAATACGTAATTGAGCCGGGCGATAAAAAAATTATTTCTCCTACCGATACTATCGGTGCTGGAGACGCTTTTGCCATCGGTTTCCTCTACGGCTTGCTTACCAATAAGGGACTCGAAACCTGCGGTCAGCTAGGCGACATTGTCGCCCGGTTTTCTATTACCAAAGTAGGTGCCAGAGAAGGACTGCCTACCCTTAACGAATTGTCCCAACGCTACTTGGAGCTTTACGCCAGCGAGCTATAAACGAGAGCGTTAATAACCTATCCCTCTCCCTTTATAAAAGGGAGAGGGATAAAGGGTGTGGGATTAGTAAAAACCTCTATAACTATTTTTTAGCCTGTTCTTTTTTCGGTTTGCCCAGGATTTCATCCACGATTCCATACTCTACGGCCTGCTGAGGATTAAGGTAAAAGTCACGGTCGGTATCATGGGTTACCTTGTCCAATGGCTGGCCGGTATGCCTGACGATAATATCTTTAATTATGTCTTGTTGCCGGGCAATCTCACGGGCAGCAATCTGGATATCAGCCGCCTGCCCCTGAGCACCACCGGAAGCCTGGTGCATGTGAATTGTCGAGTTAGGCAGGGCGTACCGTTTCCCCTTAGCTCCAGCACAAAGTAGCACTGTTGCCATGCTAGCCGTCATCCCGACGCAGATAGTAGAAACATCAGGGCGGATAAGCTGCATCGTATCGTAAATGGCAAGTCCGGCACTGATAACACCACCCGGGCTTTGAATGTACATGCTGATGTCTTTATCGGGGTCCTCACGGTCTAGGTAAAGAAGTTGGGCGATAATAACATTAGCATACTGGTCAAGAATCGGCGTGAATAACATGATTATCCGCTCTTTTAACAATAGAGAATATATGTCCCAGAATCTTTCACCCCTGGGCCCACTTTCAATTACACCGGGTATAACATTCATCGGTAGGTTATTCATTTCTTCTTCTCCTTTTGAGTTGTTTTAACTTCCTCTGAACCGCCAGCTATTTCTACCAGTCGCTGCACAATTTTCCTGCCAAGCAGCGTTTGCCCGATTGACTGTCTAGCCTGCGGAGTATTCAGAAATTTTTTCAGTTCGTCTTTTTTCTCAGCGGCACTTTTTGTGATATTTTCAATTTCAATGTCTATCTCAGAGTCACCGACTTCAATTTTTTCTTCCTCGGCAACCTTGCCCAGCACAAGAGAGCGGGTAACGTTATTAGTAGCTAAGGGGCGTAGCTCTTCACGTAACTCATCCTCTTTCTTGTTAATACTTTTAAGGTATTCCTCCATTTCCTGGTTTCCCTTCTGGAAACGCTGGTTAAGGATTCGGTCGGTTTCCACTTCCACCAGAACCGGTGGAAACTCCACTTGTGCCATGGCATTCACTGCCTCTATTACCTGCTCTTCATAGTCTCCCCTGGCATTTTCCTCGGCTCTGCGTCTTAGATCAGAAGCGGCTTGTTCTCGAAGGGCAGCTAGATTTTTAAAGTCGGCATTTATTTCTTTGGCAAAATCATCATTTAGCTCAGGAAGTATCTCTTGCTTTATTTCGTTAACTCTCACCTTAAACGAAGCCTCTTTTCCTGCCTGTTCAGCTCTAGGATAATCTGAGGGAAACTGAAGCTTGAACTCCTTTTCTTCTTCCTTTTTCATCCCGACCAACTGCTCAGAGAATCCCGGTGCCGGAAAGGATTCGTCCTTAAGCACCTGATATTGAGCTCCCTTCTGGTTAATAAAAGGCTTATCTTCAATATTGCTCCAGATATCCAAAGTTACCAAATCGCCGAAGTCTACCGGGCGCTCGACAGGTTCCCAGGTAGCATGCTGATGGCGCAGGCCTTCTAATACATCGTCCACATTATTTTCGGTTATTTCGACAGCGGGCTGCGGTGTGACTTTGATATTTTGATAGTCCCCAAGGTTAACTTTGGGTTTTAATGGCACTATCGCCTTGAATACCAGGGGCTCGGTTTGAGTTACTTCGAACTTCGGCCGAGCGATTGCTTCGATTGCTTGCTCCTTGATAGCTTCCCCATAAGAATATGGCACCAGTTCGTTTAGCGCTTCTTCAAGAAGGTTCTCCCTGCCGATATACCGTTCCAGCACAGTCCTGGGTGCTTTCCCGACACGGAAGCCAGGAACCTTCGTTTTCTTGACCAGACGACGGTAGGATTTCTCCAGCGACTCCTCCATTTCGGCAGGTTCCACCTCGATGGTCAAAAACGCCTGACTATTTTCTGTTTTCTCGTTAGTTACCTTCACTATCCCTCCAGCAATCAACTATTCTTGAGGTTGAGGAAAGACACAACAATGACATCAATAAACAGCCCTCATTCTTCCCTCAACCGCAGGTGTAACTCAGCCAGTTGCTCCTCAGTAACCGGCGAAGGAGCATTCAGGGTTAAATCGGCAGCGCTCTGATTCTTGGGGAAAGCAATCACCCGTCTGATATTTTCCTCCCCGGTTAACAACATCACGATACGGTCGATGCCCGGGGCGATGCCGCCATGCGGCGGCGCACCATATTCAAAAGCCTCCAGAAAGCTCCCGAAGCGGTCCTCGATTTCGTGGTCGCTGTAGCCCAATAGCCGGAATATCTTCCTCTGGAGGTCACTATTATAAATTCTCAGACTGCCGCTGGAAAGTTCATAGCCATTGCAAACAAGGTCATAGTGCTTCGACTTTACCTTTTCCGGAGCAGTGTCTAATAACGATATATGTTCATCCCTGGGTGCCGTAAACGGGTGATGCATTGGCTCCCATCGTCCTGCCTTCTCTCCACGCTGAAATAGAGGAAAATCCACAACGAAGGCAAAGGCAAGCAAAACGGGGTCTGCCAGCTTCAACCGACGTGCCATCTCTTTACGCAGTTCGCCCAACACCGGATTAATCTTATCATCTTTACCAGCAATGATAAGGAGCAAATCCCCAGTCGTTGCTTTGAGGCAATTAGCCATCTCTTTAACCTGGTCTATAGTGAGAAACCTGGCGGCTGCCGACTTCACTATCTCAATAGTCAAGTCATCCAGACTACCTGCCGAAGTACCCAGAGAAATAGTAATCAGCCCCGCCGCACCCAGACCCTGAACAAAGCGGTTCAGCTCATCAAGCTGGCTACGCGAATAGTTTCCACAGCCGGGAGCACATATACCTCTTACCCTTCCCCCCCCAGCGATTGTGGAACGGAAAATGCCAAAATCGCTCTGTGCCACAATACTGGAAAGGTCACCTATCTCCAGACCAAAACGCAAATCGGGTTTATCCGAACCGTAGCGCTCCATTACCTCAGCATAGCTTAGACGAGGGAAGGGCTTGAGCATTCGCAATTCAGGTTTAACTGTCTCTACCAGGGAGGTAAAGAGTTCCTCAACCAGCTTGAGGATATCCTCTTCCTCGACAAAACTCATCTCTAAATCAAGCTGAGTAAATTCGGGCTGGCGGTCAGCACGGCTATCTTCATCACGAAAACACTTAGCGATTTGAAAGTACTTATCAAAACCAGCCACCATCAGTAATTGTTTCAATTGCTGTGGAGACTGGGGTAGAGCATAGAACTCGCCAGGATGCAATCGACTCGGCACCAGGTAATCACGAGCACCCTCGGGAGTACTCTTGATGAGAATCGGAGTTTCGATTTCAATAAAACCCCTGTCGCTTAGAAAATCACGGATGAACTTTACCACGCGGTGACGCAGGAGTAAAATTTTCTGCATCTGGGGTCGGCGAAGGTCGAGATAACGATACTTAAGACGAACGCTCTCCTCCACGTCACTCTCTTCATTGATATAGAAAGGTGGTGTCTTCGATGGATTAAGTATAGCTACGTTCTGAGCAATAACCTCGACTTCACCGGTAGGCAGCTTAGTATTTTCCGTCCCCGGAGGACGAGGACTGACTTTCCCCTTAACCTTGACTACATATTCATTACGCATCTCATTAGCGATTGCGTGGCATTCTTTTGATAGTTCAGGATTGAACACAACCTGAACTATGCCCTCCCTGTCGCGCAGGTCAATGAATATCAGTCCACCATGGTCACGACGGCGGTCCACCCACCCAGCTAATTCTACTTCAGTGCCAATATGCTCTTTGTTTAGCTCTCCACAACTATGAGTTTTCAGCAAAAAATCTTCTCCTGATAGGGAAAAATCAAATGTCAGTAATAGATGATTATAGCTCATAATTAGACACTCTTCAACTTATCGAACGAAAGGGTTCTGTTTGGTTGGGGTGTATTTGAATAATTAGGGAGTAATGACTATGATAGATAAAAGCGATAAAATTTCTCTTAAAAAAGAGGGGGAACAAGAGATGGCTAACCTAGTATGCCCTGTTTGTTTTCCAAAAAGAAGAAATTCCGTATTTAGCGTAGACTGCACACCTGATGCTGAACTAAAAGGTATTATTAAATGTCTTATCTGTGAGCATGAACTGCCTATCACTATTCGCAATGGATTCATAACAAAAACGGATGTTGCTCTGCCAGGAGCACAATCAGAGCAATTACACCAATCTGTCTCCCCAGATATAAAAGAAGATATGAAAGAGGCAGAAAGGGCGCATTACAATCAGTGCGACAAGGCTTGTGTTACAATGTGTCGGAGAGCTCTGCAATTAGGCTTAATTGATAGGGGGATAACAGACAAACCTTTATCGGTTATGCTTAATGAAGCATTAGACAAGAAGTTTATAGAGCAAAAATCATATTATTTGGCTACGTCTATAAAAGGTTATGGGGATATAGGAGCACATCGCAGGGACGAACTCAATACCCAAGAAGTCAATATGGTTATATATGCTACTGTTAAGATGTTGAATGAGTTATTTGCGTGAATACACCTAAACAGAACAGAACCAACGAAAGGATTCTTCTCAATCATGATAGTCATTGCGAGAGACACATTCGCTTCGCTCAGTGTAAACTCCGTGACGAAGCAATCTCACCCCGCTCATCCGGATTGCCACGTCCCGATTTCATTGGGGCTCGCAATAACGCAACAACAAGATTGAGTAAAGTAACCAAAGGTGAATTTTGGGGTCTTGACAAATTCTTTCGCCTGTGATAATGTTTACTATGTTGATTATTATAGTCAATAATCAACATAGTAATGATTTGACATGAAGATACGAATCCTATATAGTATTAAAACCACGGGAGACAGGAGGGAAGCAGTGCCGAATTGGAAGGTACGAATCAGCCTTAACGGAAGGGATTATCGCATGATGATGCCCTGGGCTTGGCGTGCCGCCAGTTCGGGGATGATGCAAACGTAACTTCCCAAACTGACAAAGGATTGACCAAGCCCAAGAGTTTTAACTCTTGGGCTTTTCGTTTTTATATCGGAAAATACAGATTGACAGCGTAGAGTGTAAAGAATAATATCATTAGGAGGTTTTTCAAACATGGCAAAGACAATTGAGGAAATAAACAAGAAGATAAGCGAGGGTAAGGCAGTAGTAGTTACTGCCGAAGAGATAATCGGTTTCGTTAAAGAGAAAGGTGTCAAAAAAGCAGCGCAAGAGGTTGATGTAGTTACTACCGGCACCTTCGGTCCGATGTGTTCAAGCGCCGCCTACTTCAATATCGGACACGCCAATCCGCGAATAAAGCTGGGTGGGGGCAGAGTTTATCTCAATGATGTCCTAGCTTATGCCGGACTGGCAGCGGTGGATATACTCATCGGCGCAAACGCCCTGCCCGATGACGACCCTAGAAATAAAATCCATCCCGGCGAATTCAATTACGGTGGTGGACATGTAATCGAGGAGCTTGCCGCCGGCAAAGACATACGATTGGTGGCCACTGCATACGGTACCGATTGCTACCCAAGGAGAAAGCTGGAAACCTGGATTAACATTAAAGACCTCAATGAGGTAGTGCTATTTAATCCCAGGAACGCTTATCAAAATTATAATGTGGCGGTTAACCTTTCCGATAAGATAATCTATACCTACATGGGCATGCTAAAGCCGAATTTAGGCAATGCCAATTATTGTTCTGCTGGCCAGCTCTCTCCTTTGCTTAAGGACCCTTACTATAAGACGATTGGCATCGGCACTAAGATATTCCTGGGAGGCGGTGTAGGCTTTGTTGCCTGGCAGGGAACTCAACATAACCCTGCCGCGCTGCGCTCTGAAAATGGAGTACCGAAAAGAGGTGCCGGCACGCTGGCAGTAATCGGCGACCTGAAACAGATGAGTCCACGGTGGCTGGTCGGAACGAGCATGTTAGGCTATGGTTGCACTCTCACTGTGGGTATTGGTGTTCCCATTCCCATACTCTCCGAAGAAATCTTACAGCACACCGCGGTAACCGACGTCGATATACTGGCTCCGATAGTAGATTATTCTAATGCATACCCCAAGATGAAGCCGGATATCCTTGGTGAAGTAAGCTATGCCCAGCTAAAGAGTGGTAAGATAACCGTCCAAGGTAAGAAGGTGCCGACTGCTTCACTGTCCAGCTACCCGCGGGCGGTAGAAATTGCCAGTACTTTAAAGGAATGGATACTAGGCAAAAAATTCCTGCTGACGACGCCGGTAGCACCACTACCTGGAGTAGAATCGGGCATAACCTTTAAGCCACTTAAAGAACGCCCGTTAGAGGCTTAGAGAGCCGACTTTGAGATTGTTTATCAACCTCACCCCCTTAATCCCCCTCTCCTTGGGAAAGAGAGGGGGAAGAGACTTTAGCGAGGGGCGAAGCCCCTCGCTAACCTACGCTCCCCCTTCCCTTGATAAGGGAAGGGGGTTAGGGGAATAGGTTACTGAGCGACTTTAGTTTGAAAATCCCTAAATACTAAATAACAACGAGGTGGTAGAGATGGCTATTTCCAAAAGGATAGTTCTGCATTTCCCCAGGCGCTTGGTGGACCGCCCAATAGTATTTCACCTAATTAAGGATTACGACCTTGAATTCAACATCTTAAAGGCTTCGGTTACCCCTGATGAGGAAGGGCTATTGGTAATGGAGTTACATGGGGAACAGGATGATTATGATAAAGGTATCAGGTATCTAACTGAAGCCGGTGTGAAAATCCAATCACTCAGTCAGGACGTGACTCGTAATGAGGAGCGTTGTACTCACTGTGGCGTTTGCGTAACTATTTGCCCTCCAGGCGCTTTTGAGCTTGACCCTTCAACACGACACGTCATTTTTCATAATGAAAAATGCTTGGCGTGCGGTATATGTATCAGGACCTGCCCCCCGAGAGCGATGGAACTGCATTTCTAGCTAATGTATGAACCAAGGACCTACCGACACTGGATAAAAGACGAAAAGTTGATTTCCTTTAATGTAGTAGTAAAGGAGACCGACCTATATATTCGTGCCTCGCGCAACCTCAAGCCCAAAGCCCTCAGACTGGTGCTAAAATATCGTAATAACCTGGAAAGGTATATCGAGCGCCATCCGACGTTCCTGACATCCCTCGAACCAGTCGCCGTTGGTGACGATGCACCTCGTATTGTAAAATCAATGGCGGAATCAGCCCAAAAAGCTGGAGTCGGACCTATGGCTTCGGTGGCAGGAGCTATCGCTGAATTTGTCGGCGCGGAATTACTAGCCTTTTCACCAGAGATAATTATTGAAAACGGTGGCGACATATATCTAAAGAGCTTAGGGAAAAGGGTTGTCGGGATTTATGCTGGCAACTCACCTCTAAGCGGTAAAATCGGCCTGGAAATCGATGGGGAAGATACACCGTTAGGAATTTGCACCTCCTCCGGCACGATAGGACATTCATTGAGTTTCGGAAAAGCCGATGCCGTAGTAGTAATTTCGCCATCAGCCACTCTGGCTGATGCTGCCGCTACAGCCATAGGAAACGTCATCAAGCAAGCGTCCGACATACCCAGCGGGATTGAGTTGGCTAAGAGTATCGAAGGACTAAAAGGGCTGCTAATCATTAAGGATGACCAGCTTGGGCTCTGGGGTGATGCGAGAATCTGTAAGACAGGCTAGAGTCGGTGCGAAAACCAATGATAAGATGAAGGGTGAAATAGACTGTCGAGGAGGTATTGAAAGAAATGCTCTCCAGTGAAGAACTTGAAAGGTATGACCGCCAGATAATAATGAGGGGATTCGGTGAAGAAGGACAAGAGAAACTTAAACGAGCGAATGTTGTCATTGCCGGTAGCGGAGGCCTGGGTGCCCCGGCGGCGATATACCTAGCCGCAGCTGGAGTGGGAACATTACGACTAATTGACCACGATATAGTCGAGTCCAGTAACCTGAATCGGCAGGTTTTGCACTGGGACAAGGACATAGGCAGGAACAAGGTTGAGTCAGCCGCTGAGAAGTTGCGTCAGTTAAACAAAAACGTGAAAATCGAAGCTATGGTGGAGACAATAAACGAAGCTAACATTTCCCGGCTTGTGGCTGGCTTTGATGTAGTGATAGATGCAATGGACAATTTGCCGACCAGATTCTTATTAAACAAGATAGCAGTAGAGAACCATATCGCATTGATTCATGGGGCAGTCTACGGATTTGAAGGTAGAGCTATGACTATCATCCCGGACAAAACCGCCTGTCTGAGATGCGTTTATCGGGGACTTATCCCTCCGGAGAAATTCCCGGTTATCGGGGTCACTCCGGCAGTCATTGGCTGTATCGAAGCAGCCGAGGCGATTAAGTATATCGTCGGGATTGGTAAACTACTAACTAATCGGTTATTAGTCTATGATGGGTTAAATATGAAATTCACTGAGCTCGTGGTGAAGAGGGACCCGAACTGCGAGTGTTGCGGTCCCTCTACAGGGGAGGAATAGGCTATGAGCGTTAAAATAGAAATCCCCTCATTCTTGCGGTCTTTTACCCACGACACGGAAATTATCGAAGTAAAGGGAAACACCGTCGGGGAGTGTCTCAACCAACTGGCTAAACAGTTCCCCGACATCAGGAACATGCTATTTAGTAAAGACGGGAGCCTGTTCGACCATGTTATCGTTTCGGTAAATAGTGAGAATGCCTATCCCGAGCAACTGGCGAAGGCAGTTAAGGATGGGGATACGATTCATATAATATTTATAATCGGCGGGGGATAAAAGACCATCGAAATCACATTTAACTATCTGACAACCTCACCCCCTGTATCCCCATCTCCTAAAAGGAGAGGGGGAAGACTTGTAAGAGGGACGAAGTCCCTCTTTAACGCCCTGATACAATAGAGGCTTCGCCTCTCTTTGACTTCACTCTCCCTTCGGATTTTTCGATTTGAGCCATTTCTGCTTCTGAGCCAGTCGTATTCCCTCTTTGGTAGGTTGGTAACTCGCCAGGAAAGCATCTCTAAAAGAACTGAAAGTACCAGCCATAATGGCACCTCTTATTTTATCTATTAACTGACTCATGAAGGTTAAGTTGTGGATGGTGGCTAACCTGTAGGCTGATAACTCCTGACAATTAAACAAATGATGTAGATAAGCGGCGGAGAAAGTGCGGCAAGTATAGCAGCCACAAGCAGGGTCAATCGGTTGTTCCATCTGCTTATAGGCAGCATTACGAATATTTACCCGCCCCAGGCGGGTAAAGAGAGCACCATTTCGAGCGACACGAGTAGGCAAGGCACAATCAAATACGTCAATTCCTCTGGCTACACCCTCGACAATATCTTCTGGAGAGCCTACACCCATAAGATAGCGTGGTTTATTTTCGGGCAACAAAGCTACCGTTTCTTCAATCATAGCTAGAGTCGCCTGTTTCGGCTCTCCAAGACTCAACCCCCCAATAGCATAACCGGGAAAATCTAGCGAGGCGAGATACGCTGCTGACTGATGGCGTAATTCAGCGAAAATGCCACCCTGGACAATAGCGTATAGAGCCTGGTCACTGCGTTTTTGTGCCTTCTGGCACCGCTCTGCCCATTGATGTGTCCGCCTCATTGCCCCCTGGACTTTCTCAAAGCTAGCGTCATAAGGCGGACACTCATCTAAAACCATAATAATGTCAGCGCCAAGGGCTTCCTGTAATTGGATAGCCAGCTCGGGGGTAATCAAGTGCTCGCTCCCGTCGATATGAGAGCGGAATACAACTCCTTCATCGCTGACCCAGCGTAATGAAGCTAAGCTGAATATTTGATAGCCACCACTATCGGTGAGAATAGCTTTATCCCAAGCCATAAATTTATGTAAACCACCCATTTTTTCAATTACGGGAATACCCGGCCTGAGATAGAGGTGATAGGTATTAGCCAATACCATGGCTATCCCCATATTTTCAACTTCCTCGGGGGTCAGCGTTTTAACCGTGCCCTGGCTGGCTACCGGTAGAAACACCGGTGTCGGCACAATACCATGTGGTGTTATCAATTCCCCGGCACGAGCCTTACTATGGGAGCAAGTTTTTATCAAATGGAAAGTATTAAAATTACTCATCAAATTTTATAAACACACTAAATATCGGGGGATTGATTATCAACCTCACCCCTGTGACCCCTCTCCTACAAAGGAGAAAGGGAAGACTGTAAAGAAGGGCGAAGCCCCTCTAAAACTCCCCTGATTATCCCAACTTACCAGCTTCTTCTCTGACTAGTCGCCGTATTCGCTTATGAATGGCAGTGACCTCGTCTATATTTTTTCTGCCCGAGAGCCAGTGAAAGTAGCCTCTATCCCCTTTACCGCCGATTTTTTCTTTTTCCTTTACTATTTTCTCTACTGCTTTTCGTTGGCCTTTTGACCATGCTTGAAGAACTTCGGATAGGTCACTGATAAAAGTTGAAGCCAGGCTCATAGTTGCGTAGGGTAGGGCGTACTCGTTGGCGTTGAAGGCAATGGCTATCCCTCCTGTCTCCTCTACCGTCTGGAGCATCCTGGAATCGGTAATGCTATCGCCGACCACCACCCATTTAGATAAAGGCTGATCATAAGTCTGGGCAAACTTATTTAGTGCAGCTACCTTGCGCCGTCCGCCAATTGGCTTTACCTCTCTTATTGCTATGCCTATGTCTGTAGCGGGCAGCTTCTGCCAGAAGAAATTATCCAGGTTTTGCTTAATCCGGTTATCATCAGTAGCTGGTCGCATGGTCAGTATTTCTTCCTCGGCATGCTTTATTAGCGCCGATTCTTCTTTACATAAAGTTTGGCGCAGTTTATCCAGAGGGAACGGTGTGCAGGCAACATTATGGGCGTAGATACCGAGCTTATGAGTGACATGGATGGCATACTGTTCATAGGTGGTGGTGATACAAAATACCTTCCAACTACTGGACTGAAGCCGAGAGACGAGGTCGGCAGCACCACCAAGGAAAGTAGCTTTAACCGCCAAGCTGGTAATATCAGCCCCTGAAATGTTGTGGAGCACAAGGAAGGGCACGATAAGAGACAGGGTATCACCGGGTTCGTAGCCTTCCCTTCCTTCCAATGTCAGCAGGTCATCGTAGCGGCTGATAACCTCAAAGACCTTATCCCCATTGGGAAATAGCTTCATCAACTCATAGGCATTATCTTGAGGTGACAGTGGTCCTTCAAGGTCAAAAGCAATAAAATCAGCCATCTATCTTACCCCTTCAATCTTTCCTTAATTGACGACTCACCGCTTTATCTATCTCGTCGGTTAGATTATACCCCTTTATCAGCTTCCCCGCAGAATCAATAACCTTTTTGTCGGCAGTTATTTTAATTTTACTCTGGTTGAAAGCCTTTATGGTAGCTATTATCAGCGGAAACTCCCTTGCCAGCCCATGTTTACGAATGAGCTTGAATAAAGAATCTTTTGCCCGCTGTCTTTCCGAGCTATTTGGCGTTGAGTCTTTTATCTCCTGCCAGTATCTATCGAATGGTTCGTCCCGAATGGAGAAGGTGCAATATGCCACTACCGGTCCCTTATCCAGCTCCGGGGTTACCAGATGCATCATTGCCCCGGTTTCTTGTGTCTCATTATCAATCAGTTGCCAGATTACCTCCTGCCAGGTGCCGGTAGGTCCGCCGGGTGCTGCCGGGTGAAGGTTAATCATATTATACCTCTGGCACATTTCTTTCCCGACAATTAGCATATAACCGGCGAGGACACACATGTCAGGACTGAAACCCTGCAACCGTTTCATCACCTCGCGGTCATAGTCAAGCCTCCACGTGGGCAGAGTTGTTTTCCTGTCTGAAGCAGGGATGCTTTCACTGGCTCTGAACTTCTGGGAGGAGAAGCAGACAAGGGGAATATGGTAATCCTCGACCAGCCTGATGAATAAATCGCTCTCTTTTGATTCACCCGGCTCGCGATTGCAGAAAACGAAGGCTATCTCAGCCTTAATCTCTCCCTGCCTGATGTTGTCGTTCACAACCGTCAGGAGGTCTCTGGCTGCCTTGTCTCTGCCGGTAGAAAACCAGCCAAGTTGATAGGGTTTAATTAACCTCACCCCCTTTGTCCTCCCTCTCTCATAAGGAGGGTGTTGTCATTGCGAGGAGTCCCGATAAACTCGGGACGACGAAGCAATCTCCGAGATTGCCACGAGCTTCGCCCTCGCAATGACAACCAAATATCCTCTTAAACTTTTTAGTGTGATTTCTTCAGTTTTGCCAGGGTGCTGTTAAGGTGAACTAAGAAACTTGACCTATGTCCGGAAATCCTGCCTTTTTTCAAAGCCTGAAGAAAGTCATCTTTCCCATTGAATTCAGGCATCTCGACATAAGTGGTTCCGATTTCATCAGGAGCGTGAGCATCGCTGCCTGCAATTCCAGGTAAGCCATATTTCCTGGCTAGAGCCTGAGCTTTAGTCGAGCAGGAGGGAAGAGGGCTTCTGGCATTAAATACTTCGATGATGTCGATTTGTCCTGCCAGTTCTTCTATTCTTTTCTTGTCTAACTTAAGTCCACGGAATGTGTCAAAAGGGTGAGGTAGGCACGCCAGAGCGCCTTGAGCCTTGATGTGGGATATTGCCTGCTCAATAGACAGACCACCGGGGACGCTCTCTTTGAGGAACATACCCATTACCTCGCCGCAAGGAGTTAAAATCTCTTCGGCAACAATTACCGGAAATGGAGCTAGGCTCTGCATTTCCAGCGCACCTTCGATGCTGCCGTGGTCAGCGATAGCAATGCAGTTCACTCCGGTCTCAAGGCATCGGCTAATTATATCTTTCAGAGATGTGCTGCAATCGAATGAATACTTTGTGTGAATATGAAAGTCAGCCTTTAACAATTTTTGAATCCTATTCCCCTTTATCCCCCTTCCCTTTGCCAAAGGGAAGGGGGTTGGGTATTTTCTTTAGAGGGACTTCGCTCCTCTAAAACTTCCCTGATTTACACGTTTATTCCTCATTTTTATTTTTGTGCTTTCGAGAGTAACCTGATTTTACTATTTTCTATGACAACTAAATCCTCGATTCTCACTCCTCCCCAATCGGGAAGATAGATGCCGGGTTCGACAGAAAACACCATGCCTGAGGTAAGTAGCTCGGTTGAATTCGGACCAAGGCGTGGCTGTTCGTGTACTACCAGCCCGACGCCGTGTCCTAATCCGTGACCAAAAGCTTCACCATAGCCTGCCTCTTGAATAACTGTCCTCGCCAGACTATCAGCTTCAGCGCCACTCATACCCTCTTGAATTATTGCCAGGGCGGTTAGCTGTGCCCCGAGAACAATGTCATATACTTTCTTGAAGGTGTCATCAGGTGTGCCAAGGCAGATGGTGCGAGTCAGGTCGCTGGCATAACCTCCAACCCTGGCTCCGATATCGATTACAACTGGCTCCCCGAAACTAATCTGGCGCTGGGAAGGCTTGGCATGAGGTAGGGCAGAATTTTGCCCTGAGGCAACAATAACCTCGAAGGGTAGGGTCTGGCTGCCATTCTCACGCATGAATTTCTCTATCTCCCAGGCGACTTCTTTTTCGGTAATGCCGGGGTGAGCCATGTTATTAATATGGTCGATGGCTCTATCGGATATATCGGCGGCCCGGGCAATAAGTTCAATTTCTTCCGGTTCTTTTATCGCTCTTATTGATTCTACCATTCCCTCGGTGGCGATGAGCTTGAGATTAGGTTGAGCCTTATTCAGTATCTCCAATAATTCCCGATAAAGAGCAAAGGTGATATATCCGGCTTCGAAGCCTAACCGGCTCAGGTTTAGCTCGGACAGCAGTCGTGGAAACCAGTCCGAAGTGTTACTGGTTATCTGGAAAATCCGGTAATCAGGTGCTTCGGTTTTGGCTTGCTCTGTGTAGCGGAAGTCAGTGGCTAAAACGGTATCTTGTGGAGTAATTAACAGATAGCCTGCCGAGCCATCGAAACCGGAAAGGTAATACCGGTTCTCTGGCTGCGAGATGAAAATACCATCAATTTCTTTCTCAGCCAATTTCTGGCGTAGCTTTTGCAGTCGATTACTTACTTTCAAGTCTTTCGTCCTTTACCGTGTTTTACTTTGAATTGTTGGATACAGCTTTTTCATCGGACGCTAATTTACTTTTAAGTTTAGTCGCCTCGTTGCTAGATTAGGTAACCTATCCCCCTGACCCCCTTCCCTTGGCAAGGGAAGGGGGTAATCTTTTTAAGAGGGGGTTTCGCCCCCTCTTTACTTATCTCCCCTTCATACTTCTCACTAAGAGACAAGCTCTGAAGGAAGGTTAAGATGTGGGGCTTTACCCCTTACCCCTCTTATAATATCCTTGAGGCTGTCCAAAAACAGTATATTGTAATTCTGAGCGAAGCGAAGAATCCGTATTTTGCGTTGTGGTAAACGGATTCTTCGGTCGCTACGCTCCCTCAGAATGGCATTTCCAGACAGCCTCACAAAGGGGGTGAGGTTACACATAATCTTTCAGGTGTGTTCAGCTTTAAGCTCATTTTCTCCCTCTTTAGCCATAGGGTGAGCCGCTAGATATACCTTTTTCGCCTGGCTCTTACTGACATGGGTATAAATCTGGGTGGATGATAAGCTGGCGTGCCCCAGAAGCTCCTGGACTACCCTTAAATCTGCCCCGCCATCCAGCATGTGGGTGGCGAAGGTATGACGCAGCATGTGGGGATGGACTCTTTTGTCTACCCCGGCGCTCTTGGCATAATTATTCAGAAGCCCCTGCACGCTACGCTCGGTCAGACGCCCTCCGTAGCGATTCAGGAACAGTGCATTTGTCTTTTTCTCACCCATAAGCTTAAGCCTGCCCTGGCTAAGATAGGCAGTGATAGCCCTGGCAGCAGGCTCGCCCATCAGCACGAGCCGTTCCTTAGAGCCCTTCCCCCAGACCCGGATTTCACGGGTGTCAAGATTAACCTGCTCCAGATTCAGTTGTACCAGTTCACTTACTCTAATACCGGAGGCATACAGCAATTCCAGTAAAGCAGTATCGCGCTGCCCCTCTGGTGTGGCGGAATCAGGCACCTCAAGAAGCCGTGTTATCTCGTCTATGGTAAGGAATTCGGGTAAGCGCTTGTCCAGCTTGGGCGAAGAAGCATTTTCTAATGGGTTAGTTGATATTGCTTCTTCCTGGAGCAGGTAGCGATAGAAGGAGCGAATAGCTGAGAGCTTACGGGCGATACTGGCTTTGACCACGCCCTGCTCCATAAGCCAGGAGATGTAATCACGCAGGACATGCTTATCCACATCCTTTAGCGAGCCAATCTTCCTGAGCCGGAGGAACTGGACAAAGCCTTTTCCCGACCCACGCAAATAATTACCCAGCAAGTCATTAGTGTAATTGCGTATGGTATAGGGCGAAGCATTCCGCTCCGCCTTAAGGTAATTCATGTATCTATTAAAAATGTCTTGCATAAAGCTAGTCCTGCTGTAGTTTCCCTCTATAGCTGCACTTGGTGCATTTTGCCCACTTTTCTTTGTATAGTGTCATCAGGCTGCTACACTTGGGGCAAGGTTGGGGGAGGGGCTTATAGTTGGTGGCGAAGGTGCAATTCGGGTAATTGCTGCAACCATAAAAGGTGCGCTTCTTTTTGTTTACCCTCTCGATTATCTCACCGCCACATAGCGGACACTTGACACCAATTTTAATCTGGAACGACTTAGTAGTTTTGCATTCCGGGTATCCGCTGCAAGCCAGAAACTTGCCGAATCGCCCGCTCTTGACTACCATCGGTTTGCCACACTTGGGACAGATTTCTTCGGTTACTTCATCGGCTAACTTCACTTTCTCCATAAGCTGGGTGGCATTGGTGAGGCTTTTCTCAAATGGTGTGTAGAAGTCTTTTATGACGCCTACCCAGTCCTTTTTCTCGCTGGCGATTTCGTCTAATTCGTCTTCCATGCGGGCGGTGAACTCGATATTGACGACGTCGGGGAAATACTGGCTAACCAAATCATTGACCACAAAGCCTAACTCCGTAGGCTTGAGGTTCCCGTTAGTCTTGGCAACATATTCGCGCTCCTGGATTGTGGACAGGATTGGAGCATAGGTGCTGGGGCGTCCGATGCCGTATTGCTCCAACATCTTGATGAGGGTGGCTTCAGTAAAGCGGGGTGGAGGCTGTGTAAAATGCTGTTCCGGGAAAAGCCCCAGCAGATTAAGCTCGTCGCCCTTTTCTAATGGGGGAAGCCGGGGGCTTTTCGTTTCTTCTTCTGGCTGGTCTTTCTCTTCAATATATAAAATAGTAAAGCCGGCAAAGCGGCTGACCGAACTGGAAGTCCGGAAAAGATAGTTGGCGCTGGAAACCGGGCATCGGGCTTCAATATCAATGGTAGTGTTATCGAATAAAGCCGCCGACATCTGACTGGCGACCATTCTCTTCCAGATGAGTTCATAAAGCCGGAACTGGTTAGAATTAAGATGGGCTTTAATCATAGACGGTTCCCGCAGGATTCTGGTGGGGCGGATTGCCTCGTGTGCTTCCTGTGCGCCCTTGACAATGTTGGTGAAAGAACGGGCATGTGGTGGAACAAACTCAGCGCCATATTTACTGCTGATAAACTCCCTGGCTTCAACCAGGGCGGAGCGGGCTACCTGGGTGGAGTCGGTACGCATATAGGTAATAAGTCCAACGCTTCCCTCGTCACCGATGGGCAGACCTTCGTAAAGCTGTTGCGCAATAGCCATCGTCTGCGAAGCAGAGAAGTGGAGCCGGCGCCAGGCTTCCTGTTGCAGGGTGCTGGTGATAAATGGTGGTGCTGGCTGGCGGGTCGCTTTTTTGGTTTGTACTTTAATGACGCTGTAACGAGACTCTTCGAGTTCCTCCTTGACTTTGGTGGCTTCTTCCTCGTTGTGGATATTCAGCTTGGTGCCATTAGCCAGGCTAACCAGCAGGGCGCGAAAGGCTTTCCCCTTGGCCGCTGGGGTTTTCTTGGTTAGCTCAGCCTCGATACTCCAGTATTCTACCGGGACAAATTTCTCAATCTCTCGCTCGCGGTCAACAATAATCCTCACCGTGACCGATTGAACTCTGCCTGCCGAGAGACCTCTTCTTACCTTTCGCCAGAGCAGTGGGCTGATTTTGTAGCCTACCAGTCTATCCAGAATACGCCGTGCCTGCTGGGCATTAACCAGCTCCATATCTATAGAGCGCGGGTGCTTGAAGGCTTGTTGAATTGCCTCTTCGGTTATCTCGTGGAAGACAACGCGGCGGTAGGCTACCTTGTTTGCTTTCATTGCCTGGACCAGATGCCAGGAGATAGCTTCTCCTTCACGGTCAGGGTCGGTAGCCAGATATATGGTTGATGCCGTCTTTGCCGCCTCTTTAAGCTCCCGAACGACCTTACTTTTATCTCTGGGCACGACGTAGGTAGGCATGAAGCCATTTTCTACATCTACTCCTAGTTTGCTCTTGGGCAGGTCTCTTATATGACCCAGGGAAGCCTTGAGACTATAAGTGCTGCCCAGAATTCTGCTCAGCGTTCTCGCCTTAGCCGGAGATTCAACGATAACCAGATTTTTCTTCATATTATTATTTTAACATTGCTGAAAAAGTCCTTGCGTTCTTTTTAGCAAAACTACTCCTTCACTACCCAGAAAGGTTCATTTGTCATTGTGAGACCATTCCGACAAAGTCGGAAGGCGAAGCAATCTCAGCGATTGCCACGGGCTTCGCCCTCGCAATGACAGTTTATGGATAGCCTCCTTTATTCTACTTTTACCCGATACTCCTCTCTTACCTCTCTAGCCAGAGCGTAATTCATCGCTCCTACCTGTTTTACCAGACCCTTAAGCTCCATCATTGCCAGGGTGCTGCTGACCGTTGAGACGGGCAGACCGCTTGAGCGGCAGACTTCATCAATATGAGTCGGCTCAGCGCCTAGTTGCTTCAGCAACAAGGACTCGGTTTCAGATGCCGGGAGCAGCTCTTTCATTTCTATCTGGTGGGCAACCGCCGTCAGGTTAAGTTCTTCCAGAATATCCGTATAATCGCGGACTAATTTGGCCCCTTCCTGAATCAGCTGGTTGGTGCCCTTGCTGGTTGGTGAGAGGATACTGCCGGGAATGGCAAAAACCTCTCGGTTCTGCTCCAGTGCCAGATGAGCGGTAATCATCGCTCCGCTGGTCTCGCCGGCTTCAACCACCAGAACCCCTAGGCTCAGCCCGCTCATAATGCGGTTACGCCGCGGGAAATTATCTGCTTTAGGTCTGGTGCCCAAAGGATACTCGCTGATAATGGCTCCCTGCTGCATAATGCGGCGTGCCAGGGCAGCATTTTCAGCCGGGTAGACAACATCAAGCCCGCAGCCAAATATAGCGAGGCTCCGGCCGCCTGCCTCCAGAGCACTGTGGTGGGCTACGGAATCGATGCCTTTAGCCAAGCCGCTGACAATGGTGATTTTATTGCGAGCCAACTCGGTTACTATTTCTTCGGTCACCTGTCTCCCGTAAACGGTAGCCCGGCGTGTCCCCACTACTGACAGACACCACTCATCCTGAGGGAGCAGTGAACCCCTGATATAAAGCAGTGGCGGATAGTCATATATTTCCTTGAGTCTGGCAGGATAGTCCGGGTCGTGCCAGGTAAGCACCTTCACACCGTAGCGGTCGAGCTTTTCCATCTCGGCTTCCAGCGAAACCTTAGGTCGCCATGAGGTAATGGCGCGCACCGAGCCGTTATCCATGCCCGCTTGCTTTAGGTCGGCAGAAGTAGCCTTCCAGGCTTCTTCCAGACTACCAAAATAGCTCTCAAGCTGGGTAAATCGGACATGACCGATGCCCGGTATAAGGCTAAACCCGACCCAGTATTTAATGTCTTTCCCGCTTACTTCCAAAGTAATGACCATTCTAACATAGAGGTCAAACAGTGACAATGAAGAGTTTGTTGCGAAACTAGGGTGAGGATTGAATTAATGTTTGATGCAAGATGTGGAAGTGATAGAATTAGGGTATGGAACTATTTAAGTCATTGCGCCTCTTTGTTATTGGGATTGTTAAGCGTCTCTATTGGATATTACCAACAATGTTGCTTGACCCATTTGACCTTATTGAAAGGCTATTTAACGTGAATTATGATGTGCCTCAATGGGCAGTATGGTCTTTATTTGCTGCTGGATTGATGGTTGCGATTGTATTGACTTTTCACGAATTACGCGTGCAAAAAGTTATGTTAGAGAAACCGATTAATTGGATTGACGCTTATGAAAGTGAACATGGTGAGTTACCACCAGTGCCTGAGTACTTGCTACCAGTAGTACAAAATTATTCTCATGGAGAATCAATATCAAAACGAATTCAACTCATTACTCCTAGTGCTCAATTCTGGAGTAGACTTCTTCCTAGCCAGCAAGACCAACTTTTAGAGTTAGTTAAGTGGTTGGGTCAAGATCCTCGCGATTATTTGGAGGTAATGAAAAGAATGTCACCACCTAAACGCTTCGTTGCTTTTTAGAGGTGACACATTTCTTATGCGATAGTATAAACACATTGCCTAATAGAAAATACTTGGTTACTCACAGCGCTATACAATGCTTGTGCTTGGACAATAATCGGAATTGTGATTTAGTAACCTCACCCCCTTAATCCCCCTTAGTCCCCCTTTGCCAAAGGGGGAGTGAAAAGGTAAGAGGGGTGGCAGCTCCTCTTAAACACTATTAGTCTCTCTTTTTCTACGGAGAGTCGAAGGTTCTTAGAAAATGACTCTTTATCATTGCGAGGGCAAAGCCCGTGGCAATCTCAGTTTTTGGGTAATATTATAAAAATAAATTCCCCCTCCCTTATTAAGGGAGGGGGATACAAGCTTGCCCGTCGTAGCCACCAGCGTAGGCGGGGGTTAGGGGTTTCCTAAAAGGATTACTTTCTCTCTACAATCAGCGCAAAACCCATGCCGCCGCCGATACAAAGGGTGCATAGCCCGAACTTAAGGTTCCGCCGCATCATTTCGTAAACGCAGGTAACGACAATCCTCGCCCCGGTGCAGCCAATGGGATGTCCCAGTGAGATTCCACCGCCATGCAGGTTGGTCTTATTCATATCGATGCCCAGTTCTTTAATCACGCCTATTGACTGGGAGGCAAAGGCTTCGTTCAGCTCGATGTAATCAATATCCTTGAGACTGAGTCCGGCAATTTTAAGCGCTTTCTTGGTAGCAGGAACCGCTCCCAGTCCCATGTATGCCGGGTCAACACCGCCTGAGGCGTAAGACCGAACGGTCGCCATCGGCTTGAGTCCCATTTGTTTTGCCTTATCGGCGGACATTACTACCAGAGCCGCTGCCGCATCAGTAAGGGCTGAGGCATTGCCGGCAGTTACCGAACCGTCTTTTTTGAAAACTGCGGGAAGCTTGCCTAGAAGCTCCATTGTGGTCTCTCTGGGGTGTTCGTCGGTATCGAACATTTTAACCTGTCTTCTTTCCATGACCTCAACCGGAATAATCTCCTGTTTGAAAATGCCATTCTTCGATGCCGCCAGCGCCCGGTTATTGCTCTCCAGGGAGAACTTGTCCTGCTCTTCCCGGGTAATACCATACTTTACAGCGATGTTCTCCGAGGTTATGCCCATGTGATAGTTGTAAAATATTTCCCACAGTCCATCGTGGACCATACCATCAATCAACTCGGTATTAAACATCCTCGCTCCCCACCGGGCTTTAGGGAAATAGTAGGGGATGTTACTCATACTCTCCATACCGCCAGCAATAACGACCTCGGCATCACCCGCCTTTATCGATTGGGCAGCCAGGGCTACTGCTTTCATTCCTGAAGCACAGACTTTATTGATGGTAAAAGCAGTCGTTTCTTTGGTGATACCGCCGTAGATTGTTGCCTGCCGGGCAGTATTTTGCCCCTGACCCGCCTGAACAACATTGCCCATGATAACTTCATCTATTGTTACTTCTTGTAGCGAGTTATCCCAGTTGGCATATTTCTGTTCCAGGTCGGTTAGCCCCATACCTTTGAATACTTCAGGGCCGTAACTCAATACTGCAGGGTTTCTCTGTGGTCGTAGACCAGCCCTCTTTAGTGCTTCCCGGATAACGATGCTACCCAGTTTAACTACGGGGATGTCCTGTAATGCTCCGCCATAGTTGCCGATAGGAGTACGCACTCCACTAACAATAACTGCCTCTGTCATGAATTCTCCTTCCAGTCTATTCTTATCTAACTCGCGGTGAGTTAGACTATTAGATTATAGGTTTTAAGCGGTTCTCTGTCAATCTTGAATAAGCGGAGAGGGTGGGATTCGAACCCACGGTAACCTTACGGCTACACACGCTCTCCAGGCGTGCCTGTTAGACCACTCCAGCACCTCTCCATGATATTGGTCTGGCTTGCCAGCCGTAGATTTGGCGTAGGCTGGCGGAGAGGGTGGGATTCGAACCCACGCTCCGCTATACGCGGAGACCGCTTTTCGAGAGCGGCACCATGAACCACTCGGACACCTCTCCTGAGGCTAAAATTCAATTGTTAAGGTTTACATAACTATGGTTTCGTGACCTGCCAGGAGATTATCCTTTTGGCGATATACATACCACCACAACTCTGGCATTTGTACAGAACCTCAATTGGGCCGGCGTCATCCGCTTTTATGACAGTACTAAAGGCACCACCAGCGGGTGCACTGCAATTAGGACAGGTAATGGAACTCCTACTTTCGGCTTTGTTTGTCATTTTAGCCACCTTCACCGTCGGGTAAATCTGCTACTGATTTGCTAAGGTACTAAGCCACTAACTCTGCCATTATACTTATTACTAAGTGTCTCGTCAAAGCGGACTTTTTCTATCAAGGTGTCATTGCGAGGAACACATTCGTTTCGCTCAGTGTAAACTCAGTGACGAAGCAATCTCATCCCCACCCATCCGAGATTGCCATGTCCCGAATTTTATCGGGACTCGCAATGACACTAACAGCTAAGATTGAGTTACAGGAACGGGTAGTCGCTGGACGTTACGGTTTCGAGGAGCTAAACTATCAGGCATGATTCAGAAAAACCGTTGCCAATTGACCATTTTAGGCAAGCGCGAAATCGTTCTTGATGGTCAGGTTGTTCCTTATATCCTCAAGCGCAGTCCCAGGGCGAAATGTGTCCGGCTCGAGGTGAGGCTGGAAACAGGCCTTGCGGTAGTGATTCCCAGGTCTTATATGCCCGAAAAAATCCCCGACCTGCTAAGGAAGAAATGGCGGTGGTTGTCACGCAAACTGGCAGAATATGGTAAGGGACAACAGAGCGCAAAATCGCTTGAAGATGGAGATACCATTCCCTATCTTGGCCGAGGCTTGGAGGTAGTTATACGGCACTCTGATGGTGAGAGCGTAAGTATTGAACAGAATAGTCTGATAGTCAGTCTAAGAGCAGGGAACAATCGGCTGGGTATGTTATTGGAGCAGTGGTATCGGATGCAAGCAATTCAACTGATAGGGGAGAAGGCAAACAAACTAGCGGCTGACCTGGGACTCAAGTATGGCCGACTTACCATACGGGGTCAGAGGACCCGTTGGGGTAGTTGCTCCCCAAAGGGCAATCTTAGCTTTAACTGGAAGCTGATGATGGCACCGGAACTGGTTGTTGATTATGTGATTTTGCATGAGCTTGCTCACCTCAAGGAATTGAACCACACAAAGAGATTCTGGCAGCTAGTGGGTCAGTACTGCCCTGAGTGGCGCGACCATAAGAAATGGCTCAAGGAACACACTGTTGAGCTTGCTGCCAGGCTGCCAAAATAGGTATGTCTACGGATTGACAATCCTCTCCTCTCATGGTATTATGACTATGTCGGTCATAATTAACAACAAAGGGGTGGTGGCTTATGAAACTTTCGACTAGGGCGCGATATGGGACCAGGGCACTATTAGAGTTAGCCCTTCGCTATAAGGAAGGGCCTGTTCCTTTAAAAGATATTGCTCAAAGTCAACAGGTCTCGCTTTGGTATCTGGAGCATTTAATTACTCCCCTGATAGCGGCGGGTATAATACGAAGCACTCGGGGTGCCAAAGGTGGAGTCTGGTTAGCCAGACCTCCCGAGGAGATAAGGTTGAGTGAAATCATTCAACTCCTCGAAGGCTCGACTGCCCCTGTGGAATGTGTTAACAATCCAGAGACATGTTCGCGGTCTGAATCCTGTGTCACACGGGATGTCTGGGATGAATTGAAAAAAGCGATAGATGGCGTTCTGGAATCTACAACGTTACGGGATTTGGTTGAGCGGCAGAAAAGGAAAGAAGGGTCTGACCAGGCGATGTATTACGTTTAGTTTAACCAGTGATTATTGCAGAGTGATATGTGATGGAAGGCAAGTTCTATGATTGACAGGCATTTAAGGAATAGGTATTCAAGACAAACGATGTTTCCCCCTATAGGTGAAGAAGGGCAGGTAAAGCTAGGCAATAGCGAGGTGGTTATTATTGGATGTGGGGCACTGGGGAGCAATATCGCTACCTTTCTGGTGCGTGCGGGGGTCGGAAAAGTCAGGATTGTAGATAGGGACTTTATCGAAATCCATAACCTGCAACGACAGGTACTTTTTGATGAAGATGACATAAAAGCCGGATTGCCTAAAGCTATCGCTGCTGAACGGCATCTGAAGAAAGTAAACTCCTCGGTTGAAATCGAGGGGATAGTAGCGGATGTAAACTATACGAATATCGAAAGGTTCTGTTCTGGCGCTGATGTAATCCTGGACGGGCTGGACAACTTCGAAACTCGTCTTTTGATAAATGATGTTGCCTTAAAGCTTAAGATTCCATGGGTTTATGGAGGCGCCGTTGCGTCTAATGGCATGACCATGACTGTAATTCCGGGTGAGACTGCCTGTTTCAGGTGTGTCTTTAGCACATTGCCTGATGCTGGTACTGCTTATACCTGTGAGACGGCTGGCATCGTTGGCACATTACCTGCTGTTATTGGCTCTTTGCAAGCTACAGAGGCGATGAAGATATTAGTTGGTGCCGAGCCAAACCGAGAACTCACTATGGTTGATGTCTGGAACGGAGACTTTCATCGTTTTAGAATAGAACGGCGTGAAAGCTGTCCAGCGTGCCATGGTAAATATGAATTTCTGGAAAAAACATTTGTCATGAAGACGGCTTCATTTTGCGGGCAAAGTCGAGCTATACAAGTAGTTGATACCGGGGTGAAGGAGATTGCTCTAAAGGAGCTTGCGGCGCGACTCAGGAATAAAGGCGATGTAAACTACAATGAGTTCATGCTGCGTTTTAGCGCCGACGGTAATGAAATCATTGTTTTCCCGGATGGGCGAGCAATCGTAAAAGATACTCTTGATGAATCACAAGCCAGGGAACTTTATATTAAGTATATTCGTGATTAAGATAAGCAAGGGGACATCCTTAATTGCGGGGCACTGAAAGTAAATATAGGGGGAGGAATTCGATGGTAGGGAAAAATCAAAAATTGGAGAAGCTTAGATACAAGACGATAGAAATACCAAAGCTAACCAGAGGGATAGCCAGGGACTCTACTGAGTTAATCGGAAATACGCCATTGGTCAGACTGAATCGGATAACTCAGGGGGTGAAGGCAGAGATAGTGGCAAAGCTCGAATCCTTTAATCCAACATCAAGTGTGAAGGACAGGATAGGAGTAGCTATGATTGTGGATGCTGAAGAGAGGGGGCTTATCCAGAAAGATACAATAATAGTTGAGCCTACCAGCGGCAATACCGGTATTGCACTCGCCTTTGTCTGTGCTGCCAGGGGATATAAACTGGTTCTTACCATGCCTGAAACAATGTCTATGGAGCGGAGGCAACTTCTCTCCATTTTCGGTGCCGAATTAGTGTTGACCCCCGGGGCTGAAGGTATGCCTGGGGCGATAAGAAAAGCAGAACAACTGGCGGCGGAAAACCCGAAGTACTTTATGCCGCAGCAGTTTACAAACCCGGCAAACGCAGAGATACACCGGCTCACTACAGCCGAGGAAATCTGGAGAGATACCGATGGTAAGGTAGATATTCTGGTCGCTGGCGTAGGAACCGGCGGGACAATTACCGGAGTGGCTGAGGCAATTAAGTCCAGGAAGCCTGGATTTAAAGCTATTGCTGTCGAGCCGGCGGCATCCCCCGTTCTTTCCGGGGGAAAACCGGGGCCGCATAAAATTCAGGGCATCGGGGCTGGCTTTATCCCCGATGTACTGAGAAAAGATTTGATTGATGAAATCGTCCGGGTCGCCAATGAGGATGCCGGAACAATGGCAAGAAGGCTGGCTAAAGAGGAAGGGATACTGGCTGGCATATCTTCGGGTGCAGCAACCTGGGCGGCTTTGGAAGTAGCCAAAAAACCGGAGAATGAAGGTAAGCTGATAGTGGTGATTTTGCCTGATACTGGTGAGCGCTATCTATCCACCTGGCTTTTTCAGGAGTAAATCACGGCTGCTCTGATAAACAAAGCACTATTTTAGTGGTAAAGTAGAGATAAAAAGCAGAGAGCGTGTTAGACTATTTTTAAGGTCAACAGATAAAGGAGGGGAAAATGACAAAAGCAAGTTGTTATCTGGCAATAATAGTACTGCTTTTAGGTATATTAGGTGTGGTCATCGGTGGCGCATTCATTTATCAAGGCATAAGCAAGAATAACATGGTCATTACGGCGATGCGGTCAGAAAACGTTACCTATGGTCTGCCCGAGGAAGAGATAGCCAAGGGCAATATGATTGATACTGCCGCGGAAGCGCAACAGGTAGCTGATACCATAAAGGGGCACCGCCATGCGATAGCTCCCACATACATTGACCTGCTAGCTGCTTCAGGCGGAAAATATGACCCCACGAACCCAAAGGACCTCACCTATACACAAGCCTTAAATCTAGAAAATTATCTTTATATGGGTGTCTTAGCTTTGGGTGTAACCCAGATAGTTTTGGGTAGCGGTGTTTTTATGGTAGTCACTGGGGTCGCTCTCATTGTGGTTGGGTTGGTATTACTCCAGTTGCCAAGGAAAGCACCAGCGACAAGTTAATGAAAGAACTGTGTTTTCCAGCTTCCTGGGCTTTTCTAAGGGGAAAAGGCGTTTTATCATGTTACGAACGCTAAGAGAAGACATTCGAACAGTATTTGCTAAGGACCCGGCGGCGAGAAGCGCGCTGGAGATTATCTGTTGTTATCCGGGACTCCATGCCCTGTGGTTTCACCGCCTGGCTCATAGTCTCTGGCAGCATAAATTTCGATTTCTGGCACGTCTTCTTTCACATGTGAGTCGTTTTCTGACCAACATCGAAATCCACCCCGGAGCCAGAATCGGGCGGCGTTTTTTTATTGACCATGGGGCCGGGGTGGTTATCGGGGAGACTGCCGAGATAGGGGATGACGTGTTGCTGTATCAGGGAGTCGTTCTCGGCGGGACAACTCTTGAAAAGAAGAAACGGCACCCCACCATTGGCAACAGAGTGGTCATTGGAACCGGCGCAGTAGTGCTGGGTGCTATTACAGTAGGAGATGATGCCAGGATAGGTTCTGGCTCGGTGGTAGTAAAAGAGGTTCCACCCGGGGCAACGGTAGTTGGCATTCCGGGTAGGATAATAGAAAATGGCCGTGAGCCGCACCTGGACTTAGAGCACGGAAGGTTGCCTGACCCGATAGCCGAAGCTATAAGGCTTGTCTTGGCAGAACAAGACAAGCTGGGGGAGCGCATGAAGAGGCTGGAGAGTTTAGGTGGACTGGAGAGTCCTGAAGATGAACTGGCGATCACGAAAAAGAAGATTGAAAGAGAGTTTAGTCAAGGAGAGGGAATATGAAATTTGTAACCCTGGTTATCTGCGCTGAGCGAGCCCGGTTCCCGTCGCTAGAGATATTGTGGAGGGATAGTTAATGAAAAGAGTATACCTTGATTATGCTGCTACCACCCCGACACATCCCGACGTGGTGAAGGCAATGCTCCCATATTTTACTGAAATGTTTGGCAATCCTTCGAGCATCTATTCCTATGGGCAGGAGGCAAAGGGAGCCATTGAGGAGGCAAGGTCTAAGATAGCTGGCTTCATCGGTGCCCGGGATGAGGAAATAGTCTTTACCGGTGGTGGAACTGAGGCAGATAACTTCGCCATAAAAGGCATCGCTTTCGCCAATGAGTCGAAGGGTAATCATATTATTACTAGCTCCGTCGAGCATCATGCCGTGCTTGAGACGTGCAAGTTTTTGGCGAGAAGGGGGTTCAGCGTAACCTATCTACCGGTGGATAAGTACGGTTTGGTTAATCCGCAAGATGTTAAAAATGCTATCAGTAATAAAACTATACTGGTTTCAGTAATGCATGCTAATAACGAGATGGGCACGATAGAGCCGATAGCCGAAATAGGGAAGATTGCTAAGGAGTCCGGAATCTATTTTCATACCGATGCCGTGCAGACCGTAGGTCACATTCCGGTAGATGTGAACAGTTTAGGTGTGGATTTACTGGCAACCTCAGCGCACAAGATTTATGGTCCTAAGGGGGTTGGAGCGTTATATATCAGAGAAGGTACCAAAATAATCCCTTTTATACATGGGGGTGAGCAAGAGCGAGGACGGCGTGCCAGCACTGAGAATGTTGCCGGAATTGTCGGCTTTGGTAAAGCTGTGGAACTAGCCAGTCAGGAGATAGGCGAAGAATCAGGGCGGCTGGGTCAACTTCGTGACAAGCTCATCAATGGGCTTCAGGAACGGATTGACCACATCCATCTAAATGGTCACTCCAAAATAAGACTACCTAATAATGTTAATATCAGTATTGATTATGTGGAAGGCGAATCTATGTGCCTGAACCTCGATTTGGAGGGTATTTGTGCTTCTACCGGCTCTGCCTGTAGCTCATCGAGCCTGGAACCGTCCCACGTCCTTTTAGCGATGGGACTTCCCCCTGAACACGCGCACGGTTCGCTGAGGTTCAGTCTGGGTAAGTGGACTACCGAAGAGGAAATAAACCGGGTTCTGGAAGTTCTGCCCCGTATTGTGGCTAAGCTAAGGGCGATGTCGCCGCTTCTGAAAAGCCGAAAATAGAATAGAAATGCGTTTCAGAAATCTTTAGAATGTAGGAGAAGAGGAATAATGAAAGCGAATGAGATGCCGGAAATTGGCAAAATATCCCCCGAAATCTTTAATGAACTGATATTTCCCCGCCTGGGAGCTAAGAGTGAGAAGATTCTGGTAGGACCTCAGCATGGCGTTGATGTGGGTATAGCGGAAATCGGGGGTAAGGCAGTCTCATTTACCTGTGACCCGGTATTCATCGTCCCCGAGTATGGCTGGGAGAGGGCTGCCTGGTTTGCTATTCATATACTCGCTTCTGACTCCGTGACCAGTGGACTAAAGCCCAAGTTTCTGTCCATAGATTTGAACCTCCCTATGGAGATGACCAAAGGACAGCTAGAAATAATGTGGGATACCGTACATAAGGAGTGTGAGCGGCTTGGTATCGCAGTCATCACCGGTCATACTGCCCGATACGAGAATTGCCATTATCCGATGGTGGGTGGAGCTACGGTGGTCGGGATTGGTGAAAAGGATGAATATGTTACGCCTAAGATGGCAAGGGCTGGAGACAAGATAATTATCACCAAAGGGCCAGCAATTGAAGCGACAGGTATCTTCGCTACCATGTTTCCGCAGCTTATCGAGAAGGAATTCGGGCATGCCTTTAGTCAGAAAGCAGAGCAGATATTCTATAAGATGTCGGTGGTAGAGGATGCGATGACTGCGGTCGGTGTTGGTGTCAGGGAGGATGGAGTTACTGCAATGCACGATGCTACCGAGTGTGGAGTGTGGGGTGGTTTGTATGAAATAGCCCAGGCTGCTAATTTAGGGGTGCGGGTGGAAAAGGAGAAAATCCCGGTTGAAGACTGCGTACCAGAGATTTGTAACTATTTCGGTATCGACCCCTATGCGTCAATTAGTGAAGGAACATTAATCATGTCCTGTCGAGAACACAAAGCTCATGCAGTGGTGGAGGCTCTGACCCGGAAGAATATCAAATCCTCTATCGTTGGCGAGTTGAGAGAGCCTGGGAAGGGAATGGTTCTGGTGGAAGGCGGCAGGGAGAAAAAGCTTGAACACCCTATCGTTGACCCGTTCTGGAGGGCTTTCTACGGCGCTCTCGAAAAATATGCGTCTAAGTAGGATAAACCATTAAGTGTCATTGCGAGGAGTCCCGATAATATCGGGACGACGTGGCAATCTCATTGTTTCAAGCTCCAGCAAATGTGCTATCTCGCTTGCCTCGTTTCTTAGCAATAGATTATAATTGAATCTGGAGGGATACTACTATGACAGATGTCCCCGAAGTTACCGGAGAACGCTCTACAATTAATATAGAAA
>JAZDPB010000036.1:0-7172 GCA_043797985.1 Chloroflexota bacterium | reverse complement strand
CCCTTTCGCAAAGGGGGATTCAGGGGGATTTTAGATTTCCCCTTGCTAAGGGCTTTGCCCCAAAAGAACTGCATCCATGTCACCCTGAGCGCAGCGAAGGGTCTGGGGAGGTGGGGAATATCTATACACCACCACCCCAAGATACGGATTCTTCGTCACTTCGTTCCTCAGAATGACATTTGAGGGAGGTAGGTAAGTAACCTCCAGACTGTGCTAAAATAGTAAGCAAAAGCCCTTATCTCAGGAGTTCTGTAATTGATTCCCATTAAATTGGCTCTGCGTAATTTCATGTGCTACCGGGACAATGTACCGCCGCTCAATTTCGCCGGTATCCACACCGTTAGCATCTGTGGCGATAATGGCAACGGGAAGTCGGCGCTGATTGATGCCATGACCTGGGCACTCTGGGGGCGAGCCAGAGCGAAGAGTGATGACGAACTTATTCATTCAGGACAAGCCGAAATGGAGGTGGAATTCGATTTCGCCGTAGGGCAGCAACCCTACCGCATCATACGCAAGCATGCTAAACCGAAACGAAGGCGGGCTTCGGGACAGACAATACTTGAATTCCAGTTCGCCACCGAGAACGGCTTTAAGCCAATCACCGGTAATAGCATTCAGCAGACGCAGCAGGAAATTATAAAGGTGCTCCACATGGACTATGATACCTTCACTAACAGCGCTTTCTTACGTCAAGGGCACGCTGATGAGTTCACTGTTGCCAACCCATCTAAGCGCAAGCAAGTCCTGGCTGATATTCTCGGGCTTTCTTTCTACGATGAACTTGAGGAGCAAGCTAAAGAGCTGGCTAAACAGCAGGAAACGGAAAAGACTCTAGCTGAGAGTGCCATCAAAGATATTAGTGATGAGCTAGCCCGTAAACCCACCTACGAAGCTGAGCTGGCACAAGCGCAAAATGAGCTATCACGCACCGAAAAGTTAATAAAGGAGCAGGAATCCGGACTGAATGAACTGCGACAAAAAATAGAGGTGCTAAAAAACAAGCAGTGGCAACTAACCCAGCTAGAAGCACACATGCCGGAGACAGCCAGAGCGCTGGAGCAATGGAATGACCGAATTAAACAGCACCGTTCCCGAATCAAAGAGTACGAAGGGCTAATCGCCCAGCGTTCCACGATAGAAGAGGGCTATGTTCAGTATATCGAAGCCAAGAAATTGGGTGAGGAACTCAATCAAAGACTCAGGCTGGTTTCGGCGCTAAATGAACGCAAACACCGGCTGGAGATGGCTGTTGTCCAGTCCAGTCAAGCCCTAATCAAAGACCATGCTCTGGCGGAAAACAAAATTAGCGAGTTGGAAGCCAGCGCACAAAGGTTACCCCGGCTTAGTAATGAATTACAGCAGGTACAGATAGAATTACGCCGTTTATCAGGGGAAGAAGAGACCTTACAGCAGAAGAGGCAGAGTAGTCAAGCGCTGCGCACTCAGGTTCACTACCTGGAATCCAATAAAGCGCGACTGGGACAGGAAATAAGGGAGATAGAAGAAAAGTTGAGCCTTCTACTAACCCAGAGTGGCGCTAAATGTCCCCTATGTGAGACCGAACTGGGTGTAGATGGCATAAAGCTCATCGAAGCAAAATACACCGCCGACAAGCACTCTAAGTCCGATTCTCTAAAATCGAACCAGAGCGAGATGGCTAACAAGGAAAGAGAAGTCAAGTCGATTGAGAGTGAAATATCGCAGTTAGAAGTAAGGCTGAAACAGGATAGAGCCTCAGTCGAAAGTAAAGCCAGCCTCCTTAATCAGGGGATTGCTGAAGCGGAAAAGGCGGGTAGTCAGCTAACCGAGGAAAGAAAAAGACTGGTTGAAATTGAGGAGCACCTGGCCAGGAGGGATTTTGCCAGCAGTGAACAAGAGGCACTACACCAGCTTGAAGAGGAACTGGTCAAAATTGACTACAACTCACAGCAGCATGAGCAGGTGCGCCAGCGCCTGGCCAGCCTTGAGCAATATGAAAACCCAAAACGCAAGCTGGAAGAAGCCGACAGGCTCATCAGCCAGGAAAAGGAGGCTTTATCCCAGGCAGAACGAGCCGCTCAAGAACTAAGTCATAGCCTGGAATCTGATAAACAAAAAAGAGAAGAGCTAACTACCGAACTCCGTTTACTCCCCCAGCTCGCCAATGACCTGGCCCGGATGGAAAGCGAACACCAGACATTGAGTGCTCAACAAAAGCAAGCCCAAGAGATAGTGGGGAGTGTAAAGGGGAAGTTAGAGCGCTGCTCTGAACTGGAAATAAAGAAGAACGAAAGGGAAAAGCTGCTGAGTCAAGCCTCAAAAGAGGAGACAATTTATCGAGACCTGGCTCAGGCTTTTGGCAAAAAAGGAATACAGGCGCTATTAATTGAAATGGCGCTTCCTGAGATTGAAGCTGAAGCCAATAAATTGCTGGGACGCATGACTGATAACAGAATGAATGTGAAATTTGAAACCCAGCGGGAAACGAAAAAGGGGGATGTTGTTGAAACCCTGGATATTACTATCTCCGATGAGCTGGGAACACGAAACTATGAGATGTTCAGCGGTGGTGAAGCCTTCCGTATCAACTTCGCCATCCGCATTGCTCTCTCCAAGCTACTCGCCAGGCGGGCTGGGGCACCACTGCCAACCCTAATCATTGATGAAGGCTTTGGCACTCAAGACAATACCGGTCTGGAAAAGCTGAAAGAGGCGATAATCTCTATTCAGGACGACTTTGAGAAGATAATTGTTATCACTCATGTCGAGGAACTGAGGGATGCCTTCCCTAATCGCATCGATGTTATCAAGACCCCTGAAGGCTCAACTCTTGAAGTGAGCTAATTTGTATGACCCTATCCTCTGTATCCCCTTCCCCTTAGCAAGGGGAAGGGGAGTTATTATATAAAAGAGGGGCGAAGCCCCTCTTAAACACCCCTATTTACTTCAAGATATTTAGGGGCTCTGCATTTTTCGGTAGAGCAAGTTGTACAATAGACGGAACTTTTTACCTTACTTTTAATATCCCATAGCCGGGCTGGTTCGAGTCTTATAGATGGAGTTTCTTCACGGTAAGTTATCTTTAGTGGGTAGCAGTTTGTTAGTTCCGCTGCAATAGAAAAAGGCTATCTCTAGATAGTTTTCCTCTGTTTTTCAATGAGCGCACTCAGGTTTCGCGATAGAAGCGAGTAAACTCCATAGAGGTCCCCCAGTTTCTGTCGAGTATTTGGAGATAACTTCTCCCAAGGTGTTTTGTTCAGAATCAGGCCAGTTTCTTCTTCAGAGAAAGATAGGCCCGCCACAATCTTGTGTAGATAGGGTTTGTCTACCGGGCAAACGAATTGACAGCGCATACAGCCAATTAATGCATTGCGCCAGTCGGGCTGAAGCTGAACCCAATAGGGGAAATCCGGCTTCCTCTCGTTGAGAGAGCCTAGGCAGTTTTCAGCATGAATCAAGAAACGGTCGACGGAAATACTTCCAGTGGGGCAACTTTCACGGCAAAGAGAACACTTTTCGCAGGCTTCCATTTCTTTAAGTTCTTGCCAGTTATCCTTTTCACAGGGACAATCAGAATAGAAAGCAACCAACTGACAAAAACTACCCATCCTAGACACATAACTGATATTGTTCTTACCATATCTTGCAAGTCCGCTTCGTACCGCAAGTGTTTTTAGTGCCAAATGAGCTTTTGCTATCTTATATCCGGTGGTCTCCAGCACGTTGTGTAGAATTACTTCGGCACGATAATCGTCCGCTTTGGTAAAATAAGTTGGTGGGATGTCTGCTAGATAGGTCATTCCCTGCCATTCGAATCTGAGACGGGTAAAGGGTTGGGGCATTGCTACCACGATGATTGTCTTTGCCTCAGGCAGGTTTTCATTAGTCTTCAAATAGAAATGCCATCTTTCATGTAACTGCTTATTCAACAACCCTTGCCTAACCAGTTTCCCAACTGCTTCCTGTACCTCCGACAGATGTGTTATTGATACGGTTTTAGCTTTGTACCCAACTTGTCTCATTCTATCTTGTATCTTGTGGACAATTTCATTCGTTGGCATATATATACACTTACTTATTGTGGTTAGTCATCTTCTGACAAATCTACGATGTTAGAATGATAAAACTTGCACCCAGTCTCCGTCAAATCACAGACCAGCGGTTACTTAGTGAAATTTCTCCGCATTAGTCCAATGAGCGCAGATTCATCCCACCGTTGAGCTTATGCGAAATGAGTGGCAACGCCTACTGTTATCTGTCTTGGCACGGAAAAGTTATTGAAAATATTCTCTCTGAAAACGGATGGTGACGATTGCGAATGGTTCTAGGTATCGTCCCCTTTGGGATGCAACTTTTTGACAATGAAAGTAAACTTTTTAACAACAAGAGTGAACTGGTAGCCCAAGTTGGATTCGAACCGGGACGGGAGTCTAAGAGGGCGGTAGCCCGCTTCTAACTATCTTCCCCCTCTCCTTAAAAGGAGAGGGGGAGCGAGGGGGTGAGGTCAACAAAATCTATAACCCTAGCTCATCAGCAATTCCCTGCATTGCCTTCAGACCCAGCGCAATATACTCATCGAGTCCAAGCCCGAGTTCGCTACAGCAGGAGATTTGCTCTCTGCTGGCACCGGCAGCAAAACTCTTTTCCTTAAACCTTTTACCAACCGACTTAGCTTCGACACTGGCCAGCTTTTTGTCAGGCCGGACCAGGGCAGCAGCAGTAATCAATCCGGTTAACGGGTCGGCACAGAATAGCGCTTTATCGAGCTTCGTCTCCGGCGGGATACCGTTGGCTTGATTATGGCACAGTATAGCGTGGGCTATAGCCTCACTGGCACCCATTTCTCTAGCCAGGTCAGCTCCAAGCTTACCATGATTCGTCATATCTCCCTCAGTGAGTTCTATATCTATATCATGCAGAAGTCCGGCGATGCCCCATTCCTCTTCATTCTCGCCAAATCGCTTCGCCAGAGCACGCATAATTGCTTCGGTGGCTAACATATGCCTCACCAGATTCAAATTTTCTACATTGATTCTAACCGAATCGAGCGCTTCTTCACGGTTCATTTGTTCCTCCTTTGTTGGTTGGCCTTAACAGCAAGATTAGTACTATGCCAACAATGCTCATCGCAAAACAAAGCCAGAAAGCTAGCTGGTAATTACCCATTATATCAAATATTCGACCAGCTAACATCGGGCTAATAATAGCACCCAGGGTACCAATCAAGAAAATGACACTGAGGATAGAACCGAGTGATTGCACACCGAATAGTCCTGCCACCAGCGGTGCAATCAAGGCAAAACAAGCACCATGGGCAGTGCCATAAATGGCGCCGAAAAGGTAAAACATCCATGTCTCTCGGGCGAACTGTAACCAGAGTAGCGCCGTGGCTAAAAAGGAAAAGGCAATCACATAAGCCGACTTTGTACCCAGGATGTCGCTGAGACTGGCTAGCCCGAGCCGTCCCAGGATGCTAAAGCCGCCAATCACACTGAGAATAGCCGCTGCTGTAGCCGCCGAAAGACCCACATCAGTCACGTAGTTGGCAATATGTATCATCACAACCTGCATAACGAACATAAAGCTTACCCATGCTGTCGAGAAGAGCCAGAGCTGCCTTGTCTCCATTGCCTCCCTTAGTGAAAAGTGACGGGTAATAGTGCTTGAATCCGATAACTCTACATTAGTGGCGCCATCGGGTAGCTCCCCTGTCTTACTCGGGTCACGCTTAAAGAGTAGTGCCATTGACACAATCCCCACCGCAGCCACGATTCCAATAATTGCATAAGTATCCCGCCAGCCTCGTGTGGATATAAGCCAGCTTAGCAGTAAAGGCATAGACACAAGACCCACGCCGGCACCAGCTTTGGTAATACCCGTCATCATCCCCCTTCTTTTGACGAACCACCTGGCTATAGTAGTTACTATCGGGATATCAGCAGCACTCATCCCAGCGCCAAGCAGTACCCCGTAGAACATATAGAGATGCCATGGGGTGCTAATCTGTGACATCAGGAAATTGCCTATACCAAAAAGAAAGCCGCTGGCTATCAAAACCAGCTTTGGACCATATTTATCAGTTACTCTTCCCGCAAGAATCCCGAAAAAACCTGTTACCAGAGCAGCAACTGAGCCGGCGACCGAAGTTGTTGCCCTTGTCCAGCCAAGCTCTGATGATATCGGCTTAAAGAAAATGCCGAAGGAGGTATAGGTACCAATCATAAATGCCGAGGCGATAGTACCAGCCAGAATCACGATGTAGCCATAAAAAATCCTTGGCTTACGAGTTATCATCAGTAGCGCTGCTTCTTTCTCAGTGAGTAAATGATTTTGTTTGCTTATAGTTAAGGATTTTCTCTTTTCGTATGACCCTATCCCCTTTCCCCTTCCCCTAACTGAGGGGAAGGGGAAGATGTTTTTGAAGAGGGGCGAAGCCCCTCTTCAATCTGACTCCCCTCTCCTTTCAGGAAGGGTTAGGGTGAGGTTAAGTTTTAATGGGAAGCTACTTTAAAACTAATGAAACCAACCAAACGTAAATAATACCAGGCGAATATGAGCCTGACTTAAGCTAAAGCATACTCCATACTCTTTAACAGTACCCGGCTCAAATACTGTCCGGTTGCCGAAGGTTTCTCGCGGGCTATTTCTTCGGGTGTGCCGGTAGCGACAATGTAACCGCCCTGGTCACCAGCCCCGGGTCCCAGGTCGATGATATAATCGGCATTCTTAATTACATCCAGGTGGTGCTCAATGACAATCACGGTGTTACCCAGGTCAACCAGGCGCTGTAAAACCTTGAGCAATGCCGCCACATCATCAAAAGAGAGCCCGGTAGTCGGTTCGTCAAGAATGTATAGCGTCTTGCCGGTAGACCGCTTTGACAACTCGGTAGCCAGTTTGACGCGCTGTGCCTCACCGCCAGAAAGGGTCGGCGCCGGCTGACCAAGACGAATGTAGCCCAAACCCACATCATTTAAGGTCTCCAGCTTATTCCTCACCCTTGGGAAATGCTCAAAGAAATCCATGGCTTGTTCCACCGTCATATCCAATACCTCAGCGATATTCTTGCCCTTAAATTTAATCTCAAGGGCTTCACGGTCATAGCGCTTTCCCTTGCATACCTCGCAGGGAACGGTCACATCGGGCAAGAATTGCATCTCAATCTGAATAAACCCCTCGCCACGGCAGGC
>JAZDPB010000010.1:0-9046 GCA_043797985.1 Chloroflexota bacterium | reverse complement strand
GCTTAAAACTCAGGGTAACCAAAAAAGAATAAAGGAGGTAAACAAATGAATCCAATTGTTATTGGTGTAGTTATTTTAGTTGTGCTCATAATTATCCCCATGGCAGTCAAAATTGTTACCGAATATGAACGAGGAGTCATTTTCCGCCTGGGGCGGCTAATTGGAGCTAAGGGTCCCGGCTTATTTCTCATCATTCCCTTCGTTGACCGAATGGTGAAGGTAGACCTGCGGGTGGTAACTATGGATGTCCCATCACAGGAGGTAATCACCAAGGACAATGTTACCGTCAAGGTAAACGCCGTGGTCTACTTCAGGGTGGTTGATGCTAACGCTTCTGTAGTTAAGGTCTTAGACCACATCCGAGCTACCTCACAGATATCACAGACGACGCTGCGGAATGTATTGGGGCAATCGGAGCTTGATGAGCTGCTAGCTTCCAGGGAAAAGCTTAACCAAACACTGCAAAAGATAATCGACGAACAGACTGACCCATGGGGAGTAAAGGTGAGCATTGTCGAGATTAAACAGGTGGAACTCCCCGAATCGATGAGGCGGTCGATGGCGGCTCAGGCTGAAGCAGAACGAGAGAGACGAGCCAAAATCATCCATGCCGATGGTGAATTTCAAGCCTCGGAGAGGCTGGCTCAAGCTGGGGCAATTATTGCCCGGGAGCCAACTACGCTACAGCTTCGCTACCTGCAAACACTGACCGAGATAGCCTCGGAGAAAAATAGCACTATCATCTTCCCCTTACCAATGGACCTTATCTCTATGTTCATCAAGAAAGATGCACCAGCGCTCAATCCGGGTGAAAAGACTACTAAATAGTTTAAGTTAAAAATGAAAGGTGGTTGAAGGGCTAAGCCCTTCAACCACCTTTCTTGCCATTAACTAACTACCTATATCACTCACGCAGAGTAACATCACCGGCTACAATTTTAGTCAGGTTGCCATCAAAGCCACGCAGCATAAGACTGCCATCCCTAGCCACTGACTCGGCTATGCCCTCATATACGGTTTCGCCGGTATGGGCACGAACTCTCTTGCCTAGTGTTACTAAATTACCCTGCCATTCTTCGTAAATAGAGCCTCCCGTTGATAGAACTAGATATAACTTTTCTATCTCAACTAACAGGCAACGCACTAAACCTAAACGCGATACATCTCTACCCAACTCATCAGAAAGACTAGTGGCAATTGATAGAAGTTCAGGAAAATCAGCCATCCTGAAATTGACATTTATCCCGATGCCGATATTAGTGTAGTTCACTGTGTTCCCCTGCACATCACTTTCAATTAGAATTCCGCACACTTTTCTATCATTGATAAGGACATCATTGGGCCACTTAATCTGTGCCTTCAAGCCAGTGACTGCCTTTATGCTATGCACTACAGACAGAGAAGCCAGCATAATAAGGGAAGGCAGTTCGGCTATACTGGGATATAGAATAATCGATAAAGCAACACTTCCTTTCGGCGAGAACCAAACACGCCTTAATCGTCCCCTCCCAGCCGTCTGCTCATCGGTAACGATGACTGTTCCTTCGGCGGCATCTTGTTGAGCCTCCCGCCTTGCTACCTCCATGGTTGAGGTCAAGCTAGGATAGTAAAAAGTCCTTTGCCCGACAAAGCGCGTCTTTAAATCACTGATAATAGAAGCCGATGATAAACTATCTTCCATCATCCTAACTTTCTCTGCCTAAATATATCACAAGTCACGAAAGAGCGGGTAGCTTATTTAAAATCTTACCCATCAATAGTAAGAACCCTATCTCCTTAATGAGGCTGTCCGAAGAGTCCTCATTGTCATTGCGAGGAGCGTAGCGACGAAGCAATCTGCTACTGAACAACTGGCAATATGTTGACGAGATTGCTTCGCCTTCCGACTTTGTCGGAATGGTCTCGCAATGACAGTTTCTGGGCAGTCTCTTGGGGGATGAGGTTCAAACTGATTGAAATATCGACCAAAAGATAGCAGAACCATAAAGCTTGCGATATTGTAAAAATATACTGAATAAAATAGAATATAACTAGCTTGTAAGACACGGAGGGATCGCATAGTGGTCTAGTGCGGCCGCCTGCTAAGCGGTTGCCCTGAGAAATCGGGGTCGTGGGTTCAAATCCCACTCCCTCCGCCAGTCAAAATTTGCCTCATTAGCGTGACAATACACTTGACTTACCCTACATGTATGATTACAGCGAGTAGCATAGATATGCTAGATCAAATCTTCTCCTATAGGGAAATGTGCGATGAAGAAAACGTGCAAACTCTTCAAAGGGGAATGAATTTCCGGCTTAATCCCCGTTATTCTCTTATTTTGATGTCGCAAAGACTGAACGCTCCATATCAAGATAGGATTTTAGACGATGGAATAACCATAGAATATGAAGGACATGACGAACCAAAAACTTCACCACAAATAAATCCCAAAGAGATTGACCAGCCGAGACTCACGAGAAATGGTACATTTACGCAGAATGGCCTTTTCGCTGATGCAGTAGAAAAATCCAAAAGGGCAAATTCTAAACCCGAGATAGTAAAAGTCTATGAAAAGATCCTACCCGGAGTTTGGTCCTTAAAAGGATATTTCGACCTAGCAGACTACGAAATCCGATATGACGGGAAAAGGAATGTTTTCATTTTCATCTTAAGGTTAACACGAAATCAGAATATTAAAAATACCGCTCCTGAATATGACCTCATATCTGCACAACAAAGCCGTTTGATTCCAACTCAAGTGAAGAAGGAGGTTTGGCAAAGAGATAGAGGAAGATGTGTGCTCTGCGGATCAACTAAAAATTTGCATTTTGATCACGATTTGCCTTTTTCAAAGGGAGGCACTAGTCTAATAGCTAAGAATATTCGACTCTTATGTGCGAAGTGTAATTTGGCTAAATCTGATAAAATCGAATGACTAGAATTTTCAACACAAAAGGTTAAGACTATGCCTCAATATTATATCTGGACGATAGGATGCCAGATGAACAAGGCGGAATCGCAGCGGCTCAGTGGCTTCTTTCAGCAGCAAGGCTACCAGCCGTCAGCTACTGCCGCGAAGGCAGATATTATTGTGCTTAATAGCTGCGTGGTACGGGAGAGCGCGGAAAATCGCGTCATCAACAAGCTCGATGCCCTGAAGGCACTAAAATTGTTGCGTCCCGACATAACCCTAGCGGTAACTGGCTGTCTGGTAAACTCGGATACCGAACAGCTTAAAAAGAAATTCCCCCACGTTGACCACTTTTTTAAGCCCGGAGACTGCCCGGATTGGCTAAATGAGAGTGAATGGACTAATGCATTACCTCAGCACCTCCCACCCAGTGTCTACGTTTCCATTATTCAGGGTTGTGATAACTTCTGCTCATACTGTATTGTGCCCTACCGCCGTGGACGGGAAAAGAGCCGCCCGGTGGCTGAAATAACATGCGAAGTCAAGGAACTGGTGCGTTGTGGCGTCAAAGAGGTTACCCTGCTGGGACAAAATGTGGACTCATACGGGCATGACTTGCCTGACAAACCGGACCTGGCTGACCTGCTTGAGGAGCTAAATGGCATCGAGGGATTAGCCCGCCTGCGCTTCCTGACTAACCACCCCAAAGACATGAGCCTCAAACTTATCGAAACCGTAGCTCATCTGGATAAGGTATGTGAGCAGATATGCCTCCCGGTGCAGTCGGGTAACAACGACATCCTGAAAGCAATGAGGCGGGGTTATACTGTGGAGCACTATCGCGGGCTTATCGCCGAGATACGCCGTAAAATACCGGGAGTAGCCTTAAGCACGGACGTCATTGTTGGTTTTCCCTCAGAAAATGAAGAACCGTTCCAGCAGACAGTCAGCCTGCTCTCCGAGTTAAGGTTCGATACCGTGCATGTGGCAGCCTATTCACCAAGACCCGGCACTATTGCCGCCAGGGAACTTGAGGACAACATTCCAGCCGCTGAGAAAAAAAGGCGGCTAAACAGCATCGAGCAACTCCAGGAAGGCATTGCCGCCGAAATTAACGCCCAGCTTCTGGGTAAAACAGTCGAAGTCCTGATAGAAAAAAAGGACAGGGGCAAGTGGCAGGGTCGGACCAGAAGTGATAAGCTGGTATTCTTCAGTGACGATAGTGACTATCGGGGACAACTGGTGAGAATTAGCATCGAAAAGACGAGCCCCTGGTCACTACAGGGCAGACTAATTAAGTAGCAGATGCAGAGGAGAGATTCATGAATAAGCCACAGCTATCGGATGAGCAGCTTAATACTATCGTTGACCTTGCTTTAAGTGAGGATTTGGGCCATGGCGATGTGACCAGCGAGACATTGATACCAGCCCAACTGCAAGGAAAGGCATCCCTGCTGGTTAAGGCAGAAGGAATACTGGCTGGCATCGAGGTAGCTAAGAGGGTATTTATGAGGGTCGATCCTTCCCTCAAATTTGAAGTGCTCATTAAAGATGGCGCCAAGATAAAAACGGGAGACATAGTAGCAACCGTTTCCGGTAAGGTAATCAGTATCCTCAAAGCCGAGCGGGTAGCTCTCAATTTCCTGCAGAGATTAAGCGGCACTGCTTCGCAGACCGCCCAGTATGTCGCCGAAATCCGTGGACTTACCGCCAAGATTGTTGATACCCGCAAGACTACCCCCGGTCTAAGACAGCTCGAAAAGTATGCCGTACGCATGGGTGGCGGGCAAAACCACCGCTTACATCTGGGTGATGGCATCCTCATCAAGGACAACCATCTGGTAGCGCTGCGCCACTTAGGTATGAGCTTTAAGGATATCGTAGCCAAGGCTAAACAGAATGCCCCCAAAGGCATGACTGTCGAGGTGGAAGTTACTACCGTTCAGGAAGCTCTGGAGGCGGCCGAGACAGGTGCAGACATAATTATGCTCGATAACATGAGCCCGGATGAAATGCGCCAGGCGGTAAGCTCGATTAAAGGCCGGGGCAAGTTCGAGGCTTCAGGGGGTATTACTCTGGACACTGTCCGGGCAGCCGCAATGACCGGGGTTGATATTATCTCTATTGGTGCCCTTACCCATTCAGTAAAAGCCCTGAACATCAGCCTTGAGCTTGAGCCACAGACGCTAAAGTAACTCTAGCTATCGTTTTCTGCCGGGGCTAAGCCATGCGCTCTTAATAGTGATACATTAGCCAGGATATTAACAGTAGTGCCATCGGCAATTACCTGCCCATGGTCAAGAATAATAGTCCGCTGACATAGCGCTTTAACCACTTCCAGGTCATGAGTCGTAATTATTTTAGTCATCGGCAATTTTTTGAGCAGACTAATCAAAGACCACTTGCTCCGTGGGTCAAGATTACTCGTTGGTTCATCAATCGCCAGAATCTCCGGGGTCATCGACAACACGGTAGCGATAGAGACCCGCTTCTTCTCACCGACACTGAGATGATGCGGCGAGCGCTGCTCATAGCCAGTCATTCCCACCCAATCGAGGGCCCTAGCCACGGATTGCCGGACCTCAGCCTCAGAATAGCCCATATTAATCGGGCCAAAGGCAACATCATCAAAAACCGTAGGTGAAAACAACTGGTCATCCGGATTCTGAAATAACAGTCCCACCTTGCTCCTGACCCATTTCAAGTTCTTATCATCAACCTCTCTGCCGAACATCTTCACGGCCCCGTTACTGCGCAGAATGCCATTCAGATGAAGCAATAGCGTGGACTTCCCGGCACCGTTGGGTCCGATAAGTGCCATCGTCTCACCCCGATGCACCGTCAAGCAGACATTGATTAACGCCGATTGACCGTCAGGATAAGAGAAGGAAAGATTATCAATTTTTATAACTTCTTCCATAATTCCCCACTAACTTAATACCAACAGGCTAACCACACTCGTCGAAATAAGAGCTATGCCGAGGCTAACCCCAAAATAGACATCAGCTTTGTTGAATTTCAAATGGTATAGCGACCGGCTTTGTCCATCGAAGCCACGAGCGACCATCGCCGCATAAATACGCTCTCCCCTCTCATAACTACGAATAAATAAGGTGCCAATCATGTTACCTACAGTGCGAATCTGCCACAACCGTTTACCGCCAAAGTTGCGACTATCCCTTGCCTGCTTCATACGCATCGTCTCATCAACCAGAACAAAGAGATAACGGTACATAAATGATAAAATCATTACCATTACCCGGGGTAGATGCAGTTGCTCCAGACCGTGGAGAAGATTGGTCAACTTCGTGGTCGAGGTCAGCCAGATTAGGCCGAGAATAGAAAGCCAAGCCTTAACCAAAATGTTCCCGAAGACCTGCAGCCCGTTATAGGTAATTGACACCTGCCACAACCACACATTATAGCTACCCGCCACCTCTCCCCCTCTAAAGAAAGGGACAAAGATAGCTATCATTAAGACGAAGGGCATAATTATTAATGAGCGCATGAAAACATAACCGATGGGCACTCTGGAGAAGAGAAATAGAGTGGCTATGATAGCAAAGTATAAGACAAACGCTAACCACCCATTCGGCGGAGTCAGCACCACCGCCAATACTAGAAGTAGCGTAGCAATAAATTTTGTCCTCGGGTCGAGCCGATGACTAAAGCTATCACGGTCGCTATACCGGTCAATAAAACTATGTTTCACCAAAGTCACTCCAAATACTCAATCCTGCTTAGCTCGTCCCCTTTTTCGAACTTACCAGCCAGGCCAGACCATAAACTGCGCCGAACAGAACAAGGGTACCGACTAAACCCGCCAGTATTGTTGCCAGCGTTTGATTCTCTATACCGGGGAAAACATAATCGGCAATGATTTGAAAAGGTGCTCCTATGGCGAGACCAACGAACCCTTTATCTTCAGCCACACGCTCCAGACCATCCGGCGATGATGATGCCAGGGGTGATAAACAGGCTATCACTAAACAAACCAGTAAGCCAATTAGCCACCACTTTGACTTCACTCCTACATCCTCCTTAGATTCGTTTTAGCTGTAACAGGTCAGCTCTGGTTGCCAGCAGCAAGCTAAGCACCACACCGGTAATAAGTCCCTCGCCGATACCAATCAGGGCATGAAGACCAGCCATAGCCGGTAAAACCACCATCACCGGTGAAGCTCCTGAAACTGCCAGCTCGATGGCACAGGCAATCGAGGCTAGAAGCACGGAGCACCAGGCAGCAATGAAACCACCAACGAGTTTGGTGCTTCTGGAATCGCTCAATAAAGTGGCAAAACGGAAAACATAGTACCCACTAAAACTGGCCACAATACCCATATTAAAAATATTTGCCCCCAGCGCCAGTAACCCACCATCTTGAAAGATTAGGCATTGAGCGATAAGCACACAGCTCATTATCAGCAGTGACACCCATGGCCCAAGCAGTATTGCCGCCAGAGCCGCCCCAAGAAAGTGCCCCGATGTGCCGCCAGCTATGGGAAAATTGAGCATCTGGGCAGCAAAAATGAAAGCTGCCAGCACCCCCATTAGCGGCACCTGTTTTTCTCCCAGGTTCTTATTCACTATCCTCACTGCATTGCCCACACCACCGGCGGACACGGCATAGGTAGTAGCAACGGTAGCTATATTAAGAAAACCATCCGGAATGTGCATAATATACCTCCTTCTCAATTACTTGCTATTAAACGCAATTGCAACTATATGCAATAACAGCTTAAAAAAATTACTGGCTGCAATTTACGCAGCGACCAAGAATAGCCAGATGCTTCAGGTCGGCGCTAAACTTATATTCTCGGAGTAAAGCACCCTTGAGAGGAGCCAACAGCGACTCGTCAAGGTCAATTATGGCACCGCACTCCCGACAGACAAGGTGATGGTGGTGACCTTTTTCCGCCGGATGATACCTCACTCGACCTTCCCCAAGGTTAGTCTCGGTTACCAGCCCAAGCTGTTTAAGCAACTCTAGAGTGCGATAGACCGTGGAGATATTAACATTGGGGTATTTCGCTACAATCTGAGAGTAGATTTCCTCAGCGCTAATGTGGTTATCACTATTTTCAATGGCAGAGAATATCATTAACCGCTGCGGCGTCATCCGATATCCCTGCTTACTTAACTCACCAGCTATATCCCGAACATGTTCCATTTAATCCTACCTAACCCAAGTGGTTGATTAGATTATACCAAAACGAAAATAGTTTCTGCAACCCCTTGTATTTGCAACTAGTTTCAATAACCAGAGTCAAGAAACTTCAAACGAGATTGAGATTGTCTATTAACCCCTCTTAAACGCCCCGATTTTGGTGAGTCTAAGAGAGGTTGTTAAACAACCTCAGAATCTGCACTTTGAAATTGGTCATAAATACATGCTAGAATGTCCGATGTTTGATAGTCTAATAATGACAGGGAGTGCCGAAAACATGGGAATCGAAAAATTTATACGGCCTGATTTGTTGGCTTTTGGTGGTTACTCTGCCAGGATATCTCCCGAGACCTTGGAGGGGAAGGTTGAGGTGCCGGTAGAAAGCATTATCAAGCTGGACGCCAATGAAAACCTTTATGGTTGTTCACCGAAGGTAAGTCAGGCACTCGCCGCCTATCCTTATCTAAATATATATCCCGACGATGGGCAAACAAGGCTCAGGAAACTACTGGAAGGATATGCCGGAGTCGATGCCAGGCATATCGTGGCGGGTAGTGGCAGCAATCAGCTAATAGATTCTGTTTTGCGCCTGTTCCTCACGCCGGGTGACGAGGTGCTCAACTGTGTTCCTACTTTTGGTATCTACCGCTTCAGCACTGAGCTGTGCGGTGGTACTCCGGTCGAGGTGCCCAGGGATGCAAACTTTGCCGTTAATGTGAGTGCATTAAAGGCAGCCATAAGTAAAAAAACGAAGGTAATATGTCTGGCTAACCCTAACAACCCTACGGGGACAATTACTCCCCGGTCGGACTTATTGGAGATATTGGACACGGGACTACCCGTGCTAGTTGACGAAGCATACTACGAATTTAGTGGACAAACAGTCGCACCACTGGTCATCCAGTATGACAATCTGATGGTGTTACGAACCTTCAGCAAGTGGGCCGGACTGGCTGGTTTGAGGGTTGGCTATGGTCTTTTCCCTCCC